>NZ_JBHXLV010000017.1:0-55023 GCF_042721685.1 Streptomyces sp. NPDC058459
CGCAATGGCTCCACACCTACAATCACCACCGCGGACACACCGCCCTCGCAGGCAAACCACCCGCCAGCCGCGTCCCCAACCTCACAGGGCAATACAGCTAGCCAACCGGCTGGTGTCGAGGTCGGGGTCCAGGTCGACGCTGTACCGGGCGGCGCGGAGCATCTCGGCTGCGTGGGACGCGACGGCGGCGCGGTCAGCCTGCAGGGTGGTGGTCGGCAGGCGGTGGCGTCGGCCGTACCAGTCCTCGATCTGCTGGAAACCGGCGTGCTTGAGGAGCGTGGCGGACAAGTCGTCGCTGGCGCCCTTCGCCGAGACGCTGCTGCTGGGCTTGGTGTTGATGGTGATGTAGGGGGCAGGCACGTGGGTCTCCTGGGCGCGAGGTGTTGGGCGTGGGGCCGGGGGCAGGTGGCCGAGTTCGGTGGCGATGCGGTGGCACTCGGTCTGCAGCTGGAAGGCGTCGCGATAGGCGTGGTGGACGCCGCCGTCCTCGCGCGCGAGGGGGGCCTGGTTGCGCACGGCGATCCACCGGCAGGCGTCCGGATCGCTGTGCGGGGCGATGCCGGTAGATGGCACCACCCGGCGGGCAACCTTGGCCCACTGCGAGTCGGTCAGGTCGGGGTGCCGGGGATCGGAGCGGACCGGGCAGACCTACACCGGCCGCTCGGGCGCGGGCCCCGAGACGCTCGACGGGTGCGTCGAGGGCGTGGGCCAGGTACGCCAGCACGTCGGGCTGGGCGAGCATCTCGATCGGGGCGCCATGGCCGTCCCCGGCGATCAGGCGGGGGTTGGTGTGGTTGCCGCGCTCGCCCGGCCCGTACAGATACGTGAGCAGACCGGCGGTGTGGCTGGCGCGCTGCAGGTGGGCGATCACGGCGTCTACCTCGAAGGGGAGTGGCGAACGGGAGCCCGGGTGGCTGGGCCGTCAGGGAGAGAGGATCCGCAGAATCCGCGATTACGCCCAGCCGGAGATGGGTGATAGACGCCTGCGGTCACCGCGGCTCGTCGAGGCCGTGGTCGTAGGCGGAGTCAGCGCAGGCGGAGCGGACGAAGTGGGCGTCGTTGTGCAGCCGGGCCGAGCGGCCGTCCTGGCGGATGACGGTGGCGACGATGTGGAGTCCGTGGGCCTGGTTGCGCAGGGCGGCCCACCGGCAGACGGCCTGGTCGTCGTCCGGCTCGATGAAGGTGGCGTCGACGACCACAACATCGGACTCGGCATGGGAGGCATGGAACGGTCGCAGTGTTCCCCCTCCCGGTGTGGACACTGGCCGCCGGCGTCCACGGTCTGATCCCATGGGCCAGCGGCGTACGCACTGCTGGGCCGACGGGCGCGTCCCGAAGTCTGCCCGCAGAGGACGAAGCCCTGACGGGCGATCACCGGCAACGACGATGTCCACCGACCCGTCGATACAAGAGCCGAGTTGGAGGGTGTAGCCAGTACGGATTCGGGGACCGGACCTGGATGCGGCGGAGTGAGGGGAGCCGTCCGGCGCTGTCCGACGGTGGCCGCGAACCACGGCTGAGACGCCGAGCGAGCCGGTTCCTGGCAAACACCCCGGAACCCTGCTCAACGGTGGCGTCCAGGTGCTAACTTTCAGCAGCGCCACAGCCGGTACGGGGAGCACCGCGCTCCGGGACCTAACTGTTGCTGACGGTCATGACTGTGTATTTCCCACCAACCGATCGAAGAAGCAGAGACTCACGATGCCGCTCCCCGTGATCCTGGTAGCAATCGGCGTCGACACGACGGTCGTCAATCTGGTCGGCAACAAGATCATCGCGGAGCAGGCAAAGAACCAGATTGCAGACCAGCAGGAGCACCACGACAACGAGTACCAGAAGCATCGCCAGATCGCGAACTCCACCACTGCGGAGTTGAAGGGTCTCGGTGACAAGCAACAGGCTGCACTCGACGACGTGTTGTCTCGAATCAAGGCCTTTGTGGAGCGCAACGAGCGACAGTTACGGATACTTGCGCGCGAAATCGTCGACGGCGGTGAAGCGTCCACGAATCGCGAGATTGACGCATCGCCAGTCGTCTCAGGCCTCGGCGCCGCCCTGAGCGCATCGGCTGGTGTCGGCTCGGCCTTTGCCGGCATTGGGCTGAGTGGCGCGGCCTACGCGGCCGTGGCCAAGTTCGCTACCGCGTCCACAGGTGCCGCGATCAACACCCTGAACGGAGCGGCTGCAAGAAGTGCCACCCTCGCGGCAATCGGAGGCGGGGCCAAGGCTGCTGGCGGTGGTGGCATTGCTGCAGGTGTGCTCAGGCTCAACGTCATCACTGCGATCCCAGCGGCTGTGCTGACCGTCGGGATGATGATCAAGTCAAAGTCCGACGCCGACAAGGCCGTCACGAAGTCCGACGGTGACGTCAAGAAGGCAATCGCCACCTACAAACACCGCAACACGCTTCTTCGCGGCGTGGACAGACGAGTGGACGAGTTGCGAGACGTGCTCGCAGGACTGGTTTCTCAGGCGGGCGAGGCCCTTCGCCACCTGGAAGCGACAGAGCGCGAGCCTGGCGGGTTTGACCTCGACAACGACGACCATGCCCATCGGCTCCAAACGGCGCTCCTGGTCACGAAGGGCGTGGGCGACATCGCCGCCGCGACTGTGGTGAATCCGGATCTGACGCTTGACTCGAAGGGTGAGTACCTGGTGGTCAAGTACCGCAACTACAAACCGGAGCAGGAAAATGGTTGACGTTCGTATGGTCACAGGTGTCCTCGAATCAGCCCGCGGCACCGTCACGCAAGCGAACGCTGCTCAATGCCTGTTCGCAATCATCGACGTCGCCAAAGGTATCGATGCCGACATCACCGAGCGTGCTCGAATCGCCGCAGAACGCGACAGAGAGGTTGCCAGAATCCACGCCGCGAGCAAGGGTTTGCGGGACTATCTGGACCTCGTTTTCGAGGAGCGTCGCGAACTCCACCGAGGGTTCTTTGCCAGGCTGGACAAGGCCATCGAGGATCGCGACCCCGTAACCATTCAGGCCTGCGTCACCGGGATCGTCGAAGTCACCAAACACTCGCCGCTCAATGACATCATGAAACTTCGCTCTGTCTGGGCAGAGCCGAACGCGGCGATCGAGATTTAGTGGTCGAGACTCGCGCTCGATGCATCGCCAGGGGGCTGCCGATCAATAACTCTGCGGTGTGGGGACGGCCTTGCCGATGAGGTGGCACCCAACGCATCCCGAAAACCGAGGAGTTATTCGGGGGCAGCCCCCTGACCAATAACGGCCCTGGGAACTGCTCCTTACGGGAGTTGGGTCAGCGGTTGCGGGAGAACGTGATGCGCGGGTCCACCGGTCGGACCGTCGGGCTGGAGGCGGCGGTCGTGGCAACCGGCGCCTTACCCGACAGGCCGGCGCGGGCGGGGAACTTGTGTGTGGTGAAGCCCCGGCTGCGCTCGTGGCGCCCTGCCGTCATGGGCCCTGATGGGCGGCACCCGGCTACGTCCTGGGCGAGGAGGGGCTGCACGGCCACCTGGAGGGCGACCCGGTGCATCGCCAGCGTGGCGGTGGCGACCTTGCCGAGCGCCTCGCTGCGGTCGGTTGTGATGGGCAGCGTGTAGATGTCCAGGCTCGAGTTATGCCGCCAACCGTGTTCTTTGAGGAGCTGGCCGCCGAGGGAAGTACCGTCGGCGGTGGCGGCTACCACGCCGAGCTGCGGATGCTCGGCGAACGCGACGTTCGGCTCAACGCGCGGGGGCCGGTCGCGGGCGGCGGCTGGGCTGGAGGCCGGCGAAGGATCGAATGCCGCGTCCGCGTCCACCCGGTAGCCGGCCTTGCGCAACAGCCCGACGGCCCGGGTGGCGCGGCCCTGCCCGTCGCGCTGCTGGTTGGCCAACGCGTACAGGTTGGCATGGTCGGAGACGGGGTGGAAGTCGAATCCCTTCAACATCCAGGTGCTCGCGGCCAGTTGCGCCGAAGTCGGGGTGGCGGCCGACTGCGATGTCGGGAAGCGGGTCGTGCTCGGTGGTGGGCATGGCGGATCCATCCGGTGCGGGCAGGAGGAGAGGGGTGGTCGAGGGCGAGGATGGTTCTGCTGGTGCGGGACATGGCGGGCTCCAAGCTGGGCAGCGGTCAGCGACCGGGTGCGGACGAGGGGCGGGCGGGAGGCAGGGCGGTACGTACGGCTGAAGCTGACGGCAGCCCGGCTGGGATCGTGCGCCGTCCGGTCGGGGAGACCGCGAGAGCGGCGGCGACTCGGGGCGCCGCCGGTTCTTCCGGGGCGACTCGGTCCACACGGGCCTGGACCCTGTCGGGGTGGTCGGTGTGCCGGTCGGCCAGGTCGCCGCGCATGGACCGAATTTCGAGCGCGTAGGAGTCGAGCTTCTCGGTGATGTAGCGCAGGCGGTGCGCGTAGTGGGGATCGGCGGGTGCGCCCAGGCCCTCCCACCAGTCGGCCGTCGTGTTGAGGGACTCCACGACGCGCTGAAGAACGCCGTCACCGGGAGCGGTCAGCTCGCTCAGTGCGGCGACGGCCTCGCTCGTATGTGCCGCCGACTGGATGGACTGGGTCAGGTGGCCGAGTCGGTCGGCGAGGCTGAGCCTGTGATCGCCAGGGGGCGGCCGGCTGGGGTCGAGCAGGTCAGGGTCGCACGAGACGTCGAAGCCCTCGGCGTGCAGCATGTCGACGGCCCGGGTCACCATCTGTCGCTGCTCGACCAGGTCGGTCATGGCGGAGGGCAGTCGGTGGAAGCGCTCGCGGAACAGCACGACGGGGACGAGGCCCGCACGGTGGAGGACCGCGTCGGCGGCGCTCTCCTGAGCGGGTCGCTGGGATTTCGATCGGGGCGGCAGGCCGAGCTGATCCAGGCGCGCGTCGATGGCGGCGAGCAGGCGGGGGACGCTGCCGCCATGCCGGGCGTGAGGGCCGTCGGGCTCCGAGTCGTAGATCACTTCGTGGAGCGTGAAGTCGTCAGGATGCCCGCGCGTCACCAACCAGCTCTCCGGATACCCGGGCGGGTGGTCGGTGGGTGGTTCCTGGGGCGGAGAGATGATCAGGGCGCTGCCGTCGGGGAGTTCGGCGTGGACGATGTAGTCACTGAGGCCGTACTCGACGGTGCAGGCCAGGCCACGCTGCCGAAGCGGCGCGCTGAGGTGGCTGTACTGATGCTCATGTTCCGAGGCACCGACGGTGTCTTCCTGGATGAAGGGTTCGCTGGTGCGTGCAGTGACGTGTGTGCCCTCGCTTTGGAAGGTGACCAGGGTCTGATCGGGGCGCATGTGGGCTTCTCCGTGGCCGGTCGCCCCCGGTCGGCGCCGGCGGGAAGCCGCAGCCGAGCGGGGACTTGTAGGGGTAGTGGCGTTCGTCGAGGATGCGGCGATATCTCGGTTTGGCCTCGCCGGAAATCGGTGCTAGAGGCGTCAGCGCGAGCGGCGCGCGGCAGAGGGGTCCGTCGCCGCCGAGGCGGGCGGCGACGGGGGAGAGGTTCCGCGCTGGCCGGAGGCGGATCGGGCCAGGGCCGCCTGGACGCGCCCGGTGTGCGCGGACTGGTCGACGCCGATCCGGTCGGTCAGGTGATCGGCAGCCCTGGCCAACGCCGCTCCGCTGTAGCTGAGTTCGTCGGCGTAGTGCCAGCCTTCGGAGTTGCGGATCTCGCGGGCTCGTTCCTCGTAGAGCTCCCGCGACCCGGGCATGGAGCCCTCCAATAGCGCGATGACCTGATCCCACTCGCGGCGGATCTCGCCCGCCCGCGCCAGTACAGAGTCGATCCCCCGCAGGCGCCGCAGGTCGGCGCTGATCGCGCCGTCAAGATAGTCGGCCGGTTGTGCGGTTGCCCGTACACCGGCGAGGACTTCGGGGCCGTGGGTCAGAAAGGTCTCGACGTGCTCCCAGGCGGCGGCGTCCCGGGCCACCTTGCCGTCGGCGTACCCGGTTTCGTCGACGGGCCAGCCGTCTTCGTCGCAGTACGAGTCCGAGACGGCATCCCATCGGTCTGACGCCTGCCTGATGCTGTCAGCGGCGGAGGCCAGGGCCTGGACACGCACCCGCCATGCCGCCTGTTCGCTGGTGTCTTGCGGATGGCTGTCAGGGGAGGTGGGGGAGTCGGGAGAAGTGGGCATGGTTGTGCCTCGTTCCTGTACGGGTGCTTCACCGCGAACGCGGCACCGAGCGCACAGCGGACGGTGAGACGGGAGCCGGAGCATCGCTCTGCTGGCCGGGGGAAGTTCCCCGGGCCGACGCTGCTGGCGAGAGGCGGGCGGCTGCTGCGGCTCGGTGCGACCGGGAGCAGATCTCGTGGTCGACGTTCTCCGCGACGAGGTGCAGCTCCTCGCCGAGGTCGGTCAGCCGGGAGACGATGGCTTCCAACTCAGACGCGCTGCTTCGGGCACCGTGGGCGCGACACCACTCGAAGGCGGTTTCGAGCATCTGGTGAAGGCGGGTCACCGCGCCGAAGTCCTCCGTAACGGCCTCGTGGAACAGATTGGTGAACTCCTCGGTTCGGGCTGCGGCGAGGCGGTCGTTCCAGTCAGTGGCCGGTGCGCCGCTGTCCGGACTCGCGGCCGGGCCGGTCGTTGGGTGGCGCTGGGGTGGGGCGGCGTTCTCGACCACACCGAACCGGAGACCGGGGACGAGCCCGGACTGGGAACCACGACCCCACGTAGACTCATTGCCGCACCTCCTTGCGCTGCATAGGAATTGAGAAACCGTCAGTTGCGCTGAACTCGCGGGGGTTCGCGGACATCCGGGCGTCGGTGTCGAACAACTGGCGTTCGGCCGGGTGCAGGATGTGCTGGGTGATGAAGCTCCGACCTGCGACTTTCCACAGGCCCCGGCCCTTGGTCAGGGCGGACACGGCCTGGGTTTCGACACCGGTCAGGCCGAGCAGCGACGCGGCGGCGGCGAGTTGGTCGGGCTCCTGGCGGTAGATGATGCGGGTGCTGCAGTCGGCGAGGAGGCCCTCGGCCAGCACCCGGCCGCGTGAGCCGGCGTCGCCCGCGCTCAGCAGATCGCTGAGGCGGTGGATGACCATCAGGTTGGCGATGCCGAGACCTCGGCTGAGCTTCCACTGGCTCTGCATGCGCTCCAGGAGGCCGACATGCCTCATCACGCGCCATGCCTCGTCGTAGATCACCCATCGTCGGCCGCCGTCGGGGTCGGCGAGCGCGGACTCCATCCAGGCGCTCGCGCAGGTCATCGCGAGGACCAGCGCGGTGTCGTCGCCCGAGCCGCCGAGGCGGGAGAGGTCGATCGACAGCATCGGGGTGGTCGGGTCGAAGGCCACGGTCGAGGGCGCGTCGAACATACCGCTCAAGTCGCCGTGCACGAGACGACGGAGTGCGTGCGCGAGATCTTGCGCGGCGGGCCCCATGTGCCCGGCCTGGTCGCCGAGGGCCCGGTCGAGTCGTTCGGGCGAGCCGAGGGTGTGCGCGATCTCGCCGAGCAGAGGCACGGTGCCGCAGGCCTCGGCCTCGGCGACGACCAGGTCCAGCGCGAGGTCCAGGGCTGTGTGCTCCATCGGCTGGAGATCGCGCTTCAGTACGGTGCGCGCGAGGCCGGCCAGGAGCAGGAGGCGGCGCTTGCGGACCTCGGTTGACCAGTCGTCCTCGCTCACCGAGGCGGGCCGAGTCGGAGCATCCAACGGGTTCAGCCTGCCCGGGAGCCCTGGTCCCAGGGCGATGCTGCAGCCGCCGAGAGCCTGCGCGACGGCCGTCCATTCACCCTTGGGATCGCACGGCACGTAGACCCGGTATCCGTGGGCAATTGCCCTGGTGGCTATGGACTTGGCCAGCGCGGACTTGCCCAGGCCGATGATCCCCGCCAGGACGGCGTTGGGATTGGTGAAGCCTTCGATCCGGCCGCTGCTGTACAGCGAGAAGGGGTCGTAGCAGAACGCGGCCTCCGCGTGGACATCGCGGCCGATGAAGATTCCCTCCGCGCCCAGACCGCCTTCCGCGAGGAAGGGATAGGCGCCGCTGACGGTGGCGGTGGTCATTCGGTGGGCGGGCAGGCTGAGTTTGCCGCCGCGTGCCGAGGAGGGGCTGGGGCGTCCGGACGGCGGATAGGAGGGCCGCAGCTCCGGGTCGAGGGTTTCCTCGTTACGGCGCTTGGGCGGGGCTCCGGCGAGGCGGGCCTGGCGGCGGGCCTCAGCGAAACCGGCGCGGGCGGCTCGCTGCTCGGCACGCGATGTCTTGCGGGGGACGAACAGGTGGGAGGCGCTGGCGCGAGTGCGAGGCATGAACGTTTCTCCAGACGGAAGGCAGGGTGTCAGTGGCGGACGAGGCCGGTGAACGGCGCGTGGAGGTCGGCCGGAGTGGTGCGGCGGCGGACCAGGTGCGCGGTGAGTTGGTGGCGCTGGCAGATGGTCAGCTCTGGTGCGCCTTCTGCCAGGCCGGCCTGGCACGCCTCGCGTTCGGGGACCTCCTCGGAGTCCGGTCGAGGTGCCGCGTGGTAAGCGGCATGGACGTGGTCGGCGGCCTGCCAGATTCGGGTGCGGGCGGCGCGGAGCTGGTCGCCCTCGATCGGCACGAGCTGGCCAGTGCGGGCGGCGTGGGCGTCGAGCAGGCCGTGCAGCGAGACGAGGTGGGCGTGCAGGGCGTCCAGCTCGGCGCGGGTGGTGACGAGAGGACCGCCTGGCACGTTGAGCGCGCGGTGGAAGTCGAGCGCGGCGGTGGCGAAGGGCACGAAGTCCTGCGCGGTCGGGCTGGCGGTGCGGGACATGGGGGTGCTCTTTCGGAAGGGAGGCGGGTCGGCATCAGGCGGCGAGGGCGAGCGGCATGGCGGCGGCGGTGAATGCTTCGGCCTGCTGCCAGGTGAGCGGCCGGAGGTCGAGCTGGGCGCCGACTGCCGCGGTCTCCACGACCGCGCAGGCGGAACGAAGCTCCTCTTCGGAGTCGGCCGAGACGGTCAGTAGGCCGGTCAGGGCGACATCCGCGTGGCCCGTGATGAGCTGGCGCTCACGGGACTTGATGTCCTGGTACTCGATGGAGTCCGCTTCGGAGTCGACCTGGCCGCGCCGTGCTCGCTCGGCGGCGTCCGCAATCACAGTGGCCTTCTTGCGCTGGACATCGCGCAGTGCGGCGTCCAGCCCCTTCGGCTCGTACGACAGCGACAGGGTCCGCCGCACCCCCGCGGTGAACAGCAGCTGGTGCAAGAAGCCCGCCGACGTCTCGGTGCGGGGCCAGTTCTCCACCCAGTACGTGGAGTGGACGGCGGAGTCGGTCGCGATGTGGTCCGACTTCTCGACGACCACGACCGGGCCGGCAGCGGCGGGGTCGGCCTCGGGACGCCCGGAGGAGGACCAACGGTCCAGTGCGGCAAGGGCCTTGGGGTCGTATGCCGTTCGCACGACGGCCGCGATCTCGTGGGCGGTGAGCCAGCCGGTGGGGTTGAGCCCGGCGGTGCGCGCGGCCTGGTCAAAGGTCGAGGTCAGCTGCGCCAGCACGCTGAAGGACCCGGTCAGACCGCCTCCAGCCTGGTTGATCAGTCGTCGCGCGGCCTTGGCGTCCAGCGAGATGGCAACGTACGCCTCGTGCGGAGCCGCGGCCGGGCCCGCGCTCTGGATCAGCTCGCTGTAGATCGCGCCGGCCACCGGGGCGTCGGGCTGGCCGTGCTCCTCCCAGTACCGGCGAAGGGCATCGCCGGAGTCCGGGACGGTGCGCTCGATCACCTGGATGCGGGCGACCTGGCCGGTGCGGGCGAGCGCGGCGAGCGTGCGTCCCCAGCCGTTGACGTTGGCGTTCTGGGTGCCCGGGTCGAGCAGCGCGTAGGCGTGGGATGACACCTTGACGACGGCGGTCAACGTGCCGGTGTGGGGGTTGTGGACCGCGCTGTACCGGCGGTCGGGTGCGGTGACCACGCGCAGACTGGCGGCGGTGCCGGGCAGGTGGAGGAGCCCTTCGCGGATCGGGCGGCGGGAGGGCCGGGCGAGCCAGATCAACTGGCCCCGCATCCGATGGAGCCCGTACCGGGTAACGATCGGAGCCCAGTCGGCCAGGGCGCGGCCTCGGTGGCGGACGAAGACGAGCACGGCGATGGCGGCCCACAGCGGGACGAGTTCGAGAGCGCCGACCACACCACGGGCGAGGATCACGGCGAGCAGGAGCAGGCCGGTGAGGCTCACGACGATCAGTTGCGGGGCGGTCAGGCCGAGCAGGATGCCGCGCCTGCTGCGGTGCGGGAACTTCACGGTGGCCGTGGTGGCTTCGGCCTGGGGGTTGTCAGACATGGCGGTTCCAGACGGTGGGAGCGGGCGGGAAGAGGCGGAAGTCGCGGCGCTCTTCTGGAGGTCATGGCAGGACTCCGTTTCGGGTGGTCGGGGGAAGGGGCGGGCTGCGGACTGGAGGGATGCAGCCCGCCCCCTGGGTGGTGGGTCAGGACCTGGACGGCGGCTGGTTGGGGTAGACCCAGCTCGTCGGAGTCGGGGAGCCGGTCGCCGACGGATCGGTGGAGGGCGGCGGCGGTGCGGCGGGACCGCTGGGCGACACGGCACCTGCGCGGGTCAAGCTGCTGCCTGGAGCCGTCGCACCAGCGGGCTGGGCGACGGAGGGAGCGCCCCCCTCGGAGCCTCCTGCTTCGGGATCGGCAGGCCGTGTGATCAGCGCCGGGATGCCGGGGCGCTGGATCAGGGCGCGGCCCTTGTCGCCGGAGGCGTTCGGGTCCTCGCCGTACCGGAAGCTGGTATGCGGCTTCGGCGGTCCGGCGTCGATGCCTTCCTTGCTGAGGTTGCCCCCGGTGGGGTTGATGCCGGAGGCGACACCGTCGCTGCCGGCGCCGGGGACCTGACTCGGCCCCTGCGGAGCAGGAGTGCCGGTGCTGGCCTGCATCGCGAGGCTGCCCGCGGTCTTCGCGGCCCCTGCGGCGACCGCCATGCCGGCGACGCCGGTGCGGTGCAGGTCGTCGTGTCCGCCGCCGTCGGTCGCCCAATGGACGAACTTGTACGTCGCGTATGGGCAGAGCAGGACCAGGACCATGACGACGATGCCGGCCATCGCGTCGGACAGGGCGGTCATTCCGTCCTTGGTAGCGGACTTGCCCATCGCCGAGACGCCGATCAGGAAGACCACGGTCATCAGAAGTTTCGAAACGACGAGGGTGGCGGTGGCCTCGATCCAGCCCCGTCGCCAGCGCTTGGCGACCTCCCAGCCGCCGCCGGATCCGGCGAAGACGGCAAGGGCGACCATGATCAGGACGCCGACCTTGCGGGCGACCATGACACCCCAGTACATGAACGCGCCGATTGCGCAGCCAAGGGCGACCAGGGCTGGGACTGTCCAGCCGAGGCCGTACATCGCCCCCAGGTTGTTGACCTTGATGACGCGGCGGATCGCGTCGTCAACTGAGCTGTTGGCTGCTTGGAACAGGCCGTCGGAAAGGGCGTCGACCACGGTGATGGCGACGGAGGTGAAGGCGACGGCGCAGAAGGAGAAGAGGACGCCGGTCATGGTGCCGATCGCGGCTTGGGCGAGGGCGCGTTCGTCCCGTCGCCAGGCCGCGGACATCAACTGGATGCAGAACGTACCGACGGTCAGAGCGAGTCCGATAGGTAGCAGCAGCTCGTAGTTGTCCCGGAACCAACCGGCGTTGAGATCGATGGCGGTGGTTTCGTTGACGGCCTTGGCGGCGAGATCGGCTGCGCTGGCGGCCAGCTCACCCGCTGACTTCGCGATCCACGCCCCGATGCCGTCGGTGACGGTCCCTGCGGGGTTGGTGGCGAAGTCGACGGTGTCGCAGACGGTGCCCATCAGCGGAAGGTCGCAGACTCCCATGGCGGTACCTCCTTTCTGGGGTGGGGGTCAGGGCGCGACGGCCGGCAGGACACCGGCCAGGGCGCAGGGCTGGGAGGGGCGGCACTGGACCGCGAGGGTGGTGACGCGGTTCTCGGCGCCGCCGTGCGGTGAGCCGTTCCAGGCGATCGACTGCTTGCCGGAGACCGTCACGGCGTAGACGTACGCGGTGGTGATCGCCCCGGGGTCCGCCTGCAGGGCCTGGGTGAACGAGTCTGGGAAGTGGGCTTCGTTCACCGTGGCGGTGGCGAACTGGCCGTTGGCGGCCATTTCCTTCCACAGCACGGGCGAGGGGACGAGTGCGTCGACCGAGGCGGCGTCGGCGTACTTGGTCTTCCTGGTCAGCCACTTGTGCAGGGCGGCCAGCAGCTCATGCTGGGAGTAGGCGCGGGTGTCGTAGGACCACAGCGCTGAGGCTGCCGCCTTCCCGAAGGTGATCGGGTCGTGCGTGGACGGGGGAACGGGCAGGGCGCTGTGGCTCCCGTGCAGTGGTGACGAGGCGGAAGCAGAAGCGGTCGGGAAGGAGGGGGAAGCCGAACTAGCCTGCGGTGCAGGGGCCTTGGATGAGGTCCTGCCGTCGCGGGTGAGGTAGGCGGCCAGGCCGGCGAGGGCGACGAGCACCACCAGGACAGCGGTGCCGAGCAGCGCCCGGCGGCGCACGCGAGATGCGCCGCCGGGGTTCGTGGAGCGGGGAGACATCAGTGGACCTGCGTCCCCAGCGTGCTGAAGAAGGCCACGACGCCGTTGGCCGCGCCCAGCAGTAGGGCGGCACCAGCGCTGACCAGCACACCCTTCTTGCCGTTGGCCTCGGCCTGGTGTCCGCCGGAGTGGTGGCCCCAGGCCCATACGCCGGCGCTGACAGCGAGCGCGCCGACCACGACGATGATCCGAAGAGGTTGAGCGAGCCCATCACCTGCTTGAGGACCGAGAGGCCCGGCAGCCCGCCCTCGTTCGGTTTGATTCCGGGGTCGTAGGCGAGCTGGACGACCTTGTCGGCGAGGTACATTGCTGTGCACTCCAGTTCGATTTAGTGCACGCCAAAGCCCGAGCGGGCGAAGCGGCAGTGCAGGAAGAGGGGGGAGAGAAGCGCCGGTCAGACGACTCGGCGGGCCGCGAGAATCTGCGGCTTCCAGGAGGCGAGGGTCGCGAGGCGGACTACGTCGCCGGTGTGGGGGGCGTTGACGATCAGCCCCTGGCCAATGAACATCCCGACGTGCTCTGGGACTTCGGCGGTCCCCCCGGTGAAGAGGAGGTCACCAGGCTGGAGAGCGTTGACCGAGACCTTCTTGCCCTCCTTGACCTGCTTGTAAGTCGTCCGGGTGAGGGTGACCCCGGATGCCTTGTACGACTGCTGCATCAACGAGGCGCAGTCACAGCGGCCCATAGGGTCGGGCCCGCGGGAGTCGGTACAGCTCCCGCCCCACTGGTACGGGGTGTCGAGCTGGCCGAGAGCCCAGCGGATTGCCGTCTGGACCTTGGGCGTAGCGTCTGCCGGGATCTTGTATCCGGCTGGCACCGTGCCGGGCGGGATGGTTCCGAAGTCGGTTCCGTCCCCGCCGCTCGTACAGCCGCCCGCGGTACTCGGTGGAGGACTGCCCGTGCTGCCCGAGCCGGATGGTGAAGGGCTCGGCGACGTGCCGCCGGCCTTCGACACCAGTGGCTCGATCGCCTGCTGCAAGGCGCTGGCCAGGGGCTCCCACTTCGCGTAAGCCTCGGGTAAGCCGGACTTCTGCACCGCCTGGGCGGCCTGGGTGACGGACAGGGACTGCCAGCCCGAGACCTTCTCCAGCGTCTCGTAGAACTTTGTTGAGGCGTGCACCGGGTCGAGGATCTCGTTCGCGGTGCCCCATCCCTGCGACGGACGCTGCTGGAACAACCCGAGGCTGTCGCGGTCGCCGTAGGTCAGGTTCCGCAGGCCGCTCTCCTGCAAGGCGGTCGACAGGGCCACGATCTGGCCTCGGGCTGGGATGTTCATCGCGACACCGGTGGCCTGGATGGTCTTGGCGTTGGGCACCTGCTCGTCCGAGTCGTCCAGGCCCGGCACGGAGACCGTGCCCTTGTCGCCGCCATCCAGGATCGCCTTCACCTGAGCGGCCACGGCCGAGGTATCCACAGCCTGTGTACCGCCGGTGGAGCAGGAGGCCGAGGCACTCCCGGCCGCGATACCGAGGATCGGAACGGCCAGCAGCAGCGGACCGGAGGCGAAGAAACCGACGACGGTTCCGGTGGTCTTCTTCATCGCCGTCGCCGTTCGCTGGGGTGGACAGCCCGGTTGGACAACGGGGTTGGGTCAGGGCGTGGGTGTATCGGGGCGTGCTGCATCGCAGCGGCTCCTCGGGCTCGTAGAGACGCAGTGCCGACTTCTCGTGCAAAGCCGTCGGCACCGCGCCGATGTGAATCCGCCTCTCAGGGCGGGCCCGGGTCAGGGGAGTTGGTAGCTCCCGGACGCCGGTCTCCGGTCATGCGCGGCAGCCAGCCGCGCTCGTAATCTCAGGTGGTGCACCGGGTCTCCTCACGGTTTCGGGAACGGGGGGTCAACGTGCCTTCCGGGTCGCGTTTTTTGGACGCGATAGCACGAATCATCACAGGTCAGATGGGGTGGAGCCGGGCTCCGCCTCGGTGACATGGCGAGACAGTAGACCGGGATTCCGGCCGCACCAAACGACCGTCGAACCCGGGCCCGGAGCACGGCACGGGCTCGTTGGGTGCGGCCGGAAATCGCGGTTAATCTCCGGCGCAACCCCACTCCGAACGGCCGTTGTTGACCGCCGTCCGGAACGGGCCCAGTCCCGTCGTGCCCTGAAAGAGGCCTCGCACATGAGCTACGCACTGCACCGAGGCGACGCCCTCACCGTGCTGAAGACCCTCCCGGACGAGAGCGTCAACGCCGTCATCACCGATCCCCCGTACAACTCCGGCGGACGCACCAGCTCGGACCGCACCGGCCGCACCGCCCGCGCCAAGTACGTCACCAGCGGATCGGCGCACGACCTACAGAACTTCCCCGGAGAGAACCGTGATCAGCGGAGCTATCGAAGCTGGCTGACCGCGCTGCTCACCGAGTCGTACCGGGCCGCGACCGAGCACTCCGTCGCCATGGTCTTCTCCGACTGGCGCCAGGAGCCGACCACCAGCGACGCCCTGCAGATGGCGGGGTGGACCTGGAGCGGCACGATCCCCTGGATCAAGCCCGCCAGCCGGCCCCGCAAGGGCGGGTTCAAGCAGTCGGCCGAGTTCATCACCTGGGGCGTCAAGGGCAGCCTCGAAAAGGACCGGGACCTCTACTTGCCCGGCCACTTCATCGCCTCCCAGCCGCGCAAGGACCGCGTCCACATCACCCAGAAGCCGGTCGAGATCATGCAGCAGCTCGTGCAGATCTGCCCCGAAGGCGGCACCGTCCTCGACCCGTTCACCGGCAGCGGCTCGACAGGCGTCGCCGCCCTGCGCGAGGGCCGGCAGTTCGTGGGTGTAGAGCTGTCCTCGCACTACGCCGATGTCGCTGAACAGCGACTGCGCTGCGTCCTAACTCAGGATAACTTCGAGCTCGCCGGACCCGAAGAGTGAGAACAAGACGCCTGGGTGAGCCGGGCCAGAATGTAGAAGGGGGCGGTTGCGCTACCGAAACCCCGGTAGTCACAACCGCCCTCGATCAATCTGGGATCTATTGAGATCAGGCTCTTATTCTAGGATCAGCTTGCGTTCATGCGCGACCTCTGTCACGGTATTGGCCACAGCCTTCAAGAAGCTGTTTTGGTCGGGAGATGCGGCGACAGTTGGGATGGGGGCTCCGCGCCCGAATACCTCGGCGTCGATGATGCGGGATCGGGTAAAGGTTGAACCGACCCCCTGTTGGCGATAGGCGTCGAGCCAGGCGTTCTGGACGTCTTCCTTGAGTCGCTGAGTGGTCAGCGTGTACAGCTTTCCGGTGACCGAACTGGTGATTTCGTCAATGACCGCTTGGCGCTCCTCTTCGGTGGGTTCGCCTCCTTCCCAGCGCACGGGCCGCTGCAGCATCAGGAAGATCTGTACTTGAAGCTCTGTACGCAGGTCAGCAACTGGCCTTAGCGAGTCGTATTCATCCCTCCACCCTTCACCGAGCCTACGTGTAAGTGCCTTTACGCGGGTCCAGTGCTCTTTGGGTGCGGCCGCATTATGCTCCAAGCCAAGCAGGCCGCGCCACCGCCTGTGGAAGTTTCGTGCCGCTTCGGTAACCGCGAGCGATAGATTCATGCGGTCGAAGACCGGCTTCGCCGGGCCCGTTGACGGCAGTTCCTCTTCGGCTGAGAGCGCCGCGCTTAGGGAGCGCAGTTGTTCAATAGTCCGGCGAGCTTCCTTCTTGGAGGGCTTCAGCGGCTCGTGCATTCCCCCGGCAAAGTAGCAGCGCTGTTCAAGCCTCACGCGGATCCCACGCTCGGCTGCGGGGCCCAGCTCTTCACCGATGGCGCCGAGTACATTCTCGACGGAGGCGAGAACATGCCTTTCCCTGTCCGAGAAGCGCGGGAGATTGTCGGCCTTCATGTGATCGAAATGGGTGAACAGGAAATCGAGTTTGCTCGAATTCCCGGAGATGGTAATTGATTTGAGGGCCGCAATCGGAGCGGCCTGCATGGGAGCAGTAGCGTTGTCGACTACGAGGATTGCATCAACCTCGTCGAGCCGCTTGGCCAAACCTGTCGAAAGTGAGGCAGTCGATTTTGGAGTGTGCCCCAGTCCCTCGACGTCAATGAGGACTAGGCGTTCACTCTTCTCCGCCCATGTCGGGACGAAGGGTCCTGCAACACGGATGCCATTTACGAGTGGCGTCAACAAGCGGCCGAAAAGTGGTGCGTAGTTGCTGGAGAATCTCATCACGGTCTTCAGGAACGTGCTGCGGTCCTCGGTTTCCAGCGTCCAGCTCAAAGGCCAACCCTGGCGGGTGCGGCGCAGTTCGCCATCGGTCAGGAGGGAGAACCTGAGCTCGACTTCGTGGAGTAGGCCATCGACGATGGCGTGAAATTCCTCCAGCTGGCGGAGCTCGGTGTCCAGCTCCTCCTCCAGGATTTCTTCGAGGACGCGCTCGTCCTCCTCGGTGGCCTGCAGCTCTGCGCGTGCGCTGACAGTTTGCTTCTCCACCAGCGAGTGCAGGTCGGTTACTGCCTGGGCGAGCATTGCCGCTGTCGTGGAAGGCTCGATCACGTCTAGATCGGCGGTGCCCAGGGCCATCGCATCGGCGTCGTCCTCGTCCTCGGGCATGTCGTCGTCTTCATCCTCGGACGAGATCGCTGGCCGTCCGAGCACGTAGCTGAAGCGGAATCGTTGGTTCACGTGATCCAGCAGGCGCCGCAATGCATCCTGGTCCGACTTGCCCTGGAAGAGTGCGAGGGCTGCAGCCGAGACGTTCTCCGTGAGATGGTCAACGACTTCTTCCCGGCCGGCGAAGGTGACTGCCGCTCGGTACGGCCCATCCTCGGTGAGGACAATCTCGGTGTCGGCAACGGTGGTCTTGGCTGTCGACGTGGACGGGAAGCGTTCATTTTCCGGATCTGTACCGAGAAGCTGCCGCACCGCCGTCGTTTTGCCGGCCCCGGTCGTGCCCAGAAGTAGGACGTGCTTGTAACCGTCGGCAGCCGTGGGCAACGCAAGGAGGTCGTCCCGAATTGATCTGAAGTCGGTCCTAGCGGCTTCGAGGCCCTCATAAAACACGTCGACGACACGGCTGTCGAAGAGTCCCGCGGCCTTGTATCGGGCGAGTGGTTCCCATAGAGACGGTGTTCGGAGGATCTCGTTGAGCTGCTCAACCAGGGCGTCTGCCTCGGCGTCATCTGAGGTCCCCAGCCCGCGCCGCACACGTCTACCCGGGCGCCCCGTCGTGGGGTCCAGTCGGACAGGGTGGCGGAAGATGACGGACCACCCGTCGCGCCCTTGGGTCCGGTTCTTCGACGCGGTGTAGTGCTTGCCCATCTACGCCTCCGTTGTTCCCAGTTGTTCCGAGAGGTGTGAGAGTGGCAGGGATCTGTCGGCCCGTCAACCTGGTTGTGGAACAACGGGGAACAACCAGGGTTGGCCGTCAGGTAATCGCTGGTAGCGCGCGTAGGCGGACAGCGGCATCATCTGAGGCATCTGCGCAACCGCCCTACAACTCTTGGACATGAGCGGGCGTGAAGCCGTGGCAGTGGCCGACGGCCCGACCCCGCGCCAGAGGCCAGGCGAGGCCATCCGGCGGGCCGTTCTGGCGCTGCCCGTCCGGTCGCGGAATAGTCCACGTTGTGAAACCCGCACTGCACCAGTTGAGCGAGGGATCCGAGCGGAGCTGACCCAGGAAGACTTCGTCCTGGCGGGGCCGGAGGCGTGAGCATGAGAGCGACCAGGCCGGGGTCGACTGACCGCAGATGCAAGAGACAGGGCGGCTGGTACATCGAGAAACTGACTCTTCGTTGTCCCCGGCAGGACACTGGAGCCGATCTGTTCCTGATTCACCCGCTTGAGCAGTGTCCCGCAGGATTCGATGCCCGAGGGTTGTCACTGGGCTGCCGTAGCCTGACTGGCATGCTGCTACGCCGCCCCCGCGCGGCCCGAAGGGCGGCGCGGGGCTGCCTGATTTCGACATGGCTCTGAGGCGTAGAAACATCGCCGGGCGCTGCCAGCCACTGGGGTGGCCGCCGGACGATGGCTCTGCGTGTGATGCACCCTGCGGGAGAAGGCCGACACGATGTGGGATGGTCTGAACAGCCGTCAGCGTAGCTACTTGCTCGCCTGTTTTCGTGAGGACCAGGACGCGGAGCGCCGTGCCAGAGCGGCTCGGTCCGCTTACCAGGTCCCAGGGTCGGCGTCTGAATGGCGCAAGCTGCCGTTTTCGATCAAGGCCGAGCTTCCGTTCGCCGAGTACACCACGATTCAGAGGCGCCTCCGAGAGGAGGGCAGCCTCGATGCCGGAGCCGGAGCCACTCTGCACGCTCTCGCCCGCCGAGGGCTTCTGAAGATCACCGAAGACCGGATCGACCTTCCGGAGGTGGGTCTTGTTGCCCGCGTCCTGGTGGAACTGACCCGTGCGGGCCGGGCATGCGCCCGTGTCGGACTCGGCATTGCCCCTGCGCCGCGCCGCCCCAAGCACCTGTTGTCGGAGTGGCTGTGGGACAACCTGGCCAGGGTCGCCACCGCCGGTTCGGACGGGCTGTCGGAGGACGTGATGGGAGGCAAAGCCAAGTACTACCTCGGTACCGACTACCGCCCCAACGGCAAACCGAGTCGGGGCTACATCGATTGTTTCGCCGTTCGTACCGAGAAGGGGCGAGGGACGTTCGTCCTGGAGTACCGGTGGCGGATCACCGAGGCTGGAAGGCGGCACATCAACGCGTACCGCGCCGCCTATCAGACTGCGTATCCGAATGTCCAGGTCAACGTCCCGGATTCGCTGTAACGGCCCCGATCGCCGCTCGATTGTCAGACCCCTGGTCTATGTTGCCGAGCGTGATGTTCACTTCCATGACCGAGCCGATCAGTCATGACGTAATCCGGCAGATGGTGATGCGGGCGGCGGCCATGTCGGCCGAGGCCTTCACGAACACTGAGCAGTCTCCCGAAGGCCGCCTGCGCACTCTGATGGAGGGCCACGGGGAGGTCCTCGCCGCCCGTGGCCCCGGCCAGCCGCTCCCCTTCGACGCCTTCCTGCAGATGCTGACCGGCGACCTCGCGCTCCTCCTCCCTGACGGGGTGCCGCCGGAGGAGATGACCGGCGTCCAACTCATCAATGACGACGGCCTGTTCGAAGAGGACCTGTTCGACCTGGACCATGAACAGAGGGAGGTCGCGCGAGCCGTCCACAAAGCTACCCGGGACGGCCGTTCCACCTCCCTCGCGGAACTCGAACAAGAGATGGATCAGGTCACCGTCTATGAGGGGTTACGGAAACGAGGCACCCAAGAGGCGTACGTCAAGGGCCGTTCCGACCTGTCTCGTATGCCGGCCGGGACCGAGACGGAGGTTCGGAGGTTGAACCTCCCCAGCGTCGTCGGCCAGTTTTACCGGCCCATCAGCTTTGCCGCGCTCTACGAGCAGTGGTGGTTCGCCTGTCCCGTGTGCCGCTGGCCGATGAAGGTC
Organism: Streptomyces sp. NPDC058459; assembly: GCF_042721685.1. Taxonomy (NCBI): domain Bacteria; kingdom Bacillati; phylum Actinomycetota; class Actinomycetes; order Kitasatosporales; family Streptomycetaceae; genus Streptomyces; species Streptomyces sp. NPDC058459. The sequence continues at coordinate 19,814 of NZ_JBHXLV010000017.1, forward strand.
ACCCGACACCGTTCCCGTAAATCGGTCACCGGCAGGGTCCGGTGCTTCTACCGACCGCACGCGGAACTGATGGGAGCGTCCTACACCTTCAAGATTCCCGATGCCGGCAAGCCGCCGTCACTGATCCCCGGCGCCCCACCCCCGGCTCCCACCGGGGCGGCGTCCATCCTCGCCCCCGACCTGCGGGGACCCGTGCCTCAGCCGCTGCTGGCCGCCCGGTACCTAGCGCTGACACGCGGGCCGTGGCGATACACCACCATCCCTGGCCTCGTCGAGATCGCCTTGTACGACGCGTTGCGTTCACGCGGTTTCGTCGCTGCCCCGGAGCCCTACATGAGCCCCGTCGCCCTGGGCGTCGGGGCCGATTGCCCCGGCACCGTCACCGTGTGGCCCTACCAGGACGCCTATGACCTGCACGTGGATGTGTGGCACGGCGACGGCGAGACGGAGTCCTTCTTGCTCGATATCAAGGACTTCACCTCGGAGAAGCTGCTGGCGAAGAAGATCCAGGCTGACGGCGGCGATGTGGGTGGAGCGGAGTGGATCGTCGTCCCCGACTACCGCGAAGCCTCTCTTCCCCTGTTGCGCGGGGTGTGTGAGGAGTTCCGCCTGAGCGTGGCCACCGCGGGTGACATGGGCGAGAAGATCTGCAGGAGGGCGGGAGTCCGATGGGCCTGACAAGCAAGTTCCGCAAGGACGACGCGGCGGTCTTCTGCGCGCTGGCGCTCGCCGCCCACTACTTTCCCGGGCCGCCCGACGAGCACGGGCAGCCCACCGCGAGGTTCAGGCACGCCGCGTTCCTCTTGTCCGGCCAGTACGACAAATGGTCGGCCTGGGCGAGCCTCCCGCACGAGGAGAAGCAACGCCTCGCCGACGTTCTCGTCAACGCTCCGGGCGAGTTGGCCAGCGCTTCGGCCTTCGCGCGAGCCGCCCGCAAACGACTGGCCACGCCCCCTGCCGGGCAGGCCCCCCAGTTCGTTCCCGTCGGTGAACCGCCCGTAGCGGAAGCGGCCTCACCGAGAGTCGGAGACGATCTCCTGGCCTACGTGGACCGGACCCTGAAACGGATCCATAAGGATCATCCCCGTCCCAAGCCAGCGCCGCCCGCCGCGGCCGGGGTGTGGATGACCCGCAAGCTCTACGCCGGGGGCATCGGAGAGATCCAGGGCCGCGCCGTCATCCCCGCGTTCGCGGGCAGCTCCGAGACCGACGCGTGCCAGAACCCGCCGCAGGTGTATACCACCGCTTACGTGCCGCTGGTCGAGATCCCTACCAGCGGTCTTCTCGATCTCGCCCGGCAGCTGGATCAGCGCTTGAAGCCCGAGGGGCGGCACCTCCACCAGGTCCTCAAGGCGCTTTTCAGCAAGCTCGACACTACGGACACGATCTCTCCGAAGGAGATGATCGGCCTCTGCGCAGGTGCCACCGAAGTCTTCAACGCCCCCACCGGCACCGGGAAGAGCGTCCTCGTCCGCGTCATGGCCTCGTGGTTCGCCATCAACAACCGGACCCTTGCGATTGTCCTGCCCACCGTCGAAGCGACACTCTCGGCAGCGTGGGACATCAGCCAGGATCTCGCGTTCCTCGGCCGCGCCGAGACGTGTACGCCCCTGATGTCTCCCTACGGACTGCACGAGCGGGCCATGAAGGTCGCCTCCCGCATCGAGGGATCGATCGCCGAGCAGCCGGCCAAGATCCGGTGGAAGGTCAGCCAGCTCTCCTACGGCTGCTCGCTGAACCGCTTCACCGAGGCCACACACCCGTACCCGGCGGGCTCGGAATCCTGTACGAGCCTCTACCCGCTGCCCCCGGCCAAGGGAACCCGGCGCTGCCCGTTCGTACCGGTGTGCGGGAAGTACCAGCAGCACCACAACGCATGCACCGCCTCTGTCGTGGTGACCAACCACCACAACTTCATGATGGGCCGGATGCCCATCGGCATCGACCTCGACGGTCGGCCCACCGACGGCCTGAGCGTGGCCGAGTTCCTGCTGCGCCGGTGCCATGCTGCCCTCATCGACGAGATTGACCAGTTCCAGTCCACGGCCATCGGGAAGTGCTCCAGTGAGCTGGTCCTGGACTCCCGCCTCGACAAGAAGATCCCGCTCCAGCAGCTCCACGACGAGCTGGGCAAGCAGCCACCCGCCACGGTCAAGGAACTCGTCCCGCCGGTCACCTACGCCCGCTACCTCACCGAGTTCCTGCTGGCCGCCGTCTGCGAAGGCCAGCTCCACCTGCGGCACTACGAGGGCGACGGAGGCCCCGTCGGCGACCGGGCGGCTATGAACAGCACCGGATGGCACATCTCCGGAGGCCGGGACCGCCGCCTGATCCACCTGCTGTTCCCCGAATCAGGCATCACCGGCGAACACGAGATCCCGCAAGAGTTGTTCGACACACTCAACGCGCTCAGGCCGCCCAAACCCGGCCAGGACCCGCTCGCCGACCCGTTCAGCACCGTCGAACTGGAAGACCACCACCGGGAGGTCCGTAGCGTCCTCGGTGACCTTCTCGGCCACCGCGGTACTGATCTGCTTACCCACGCACAGCACCGCCTGGACGACGTCCTCAGCGGCATCGTCAAGAACGAACACGACCGCGCCGAGACCGTCGAACTGCTCATCGTCCGCACCTGGCTGTCCGAGCTCGACGACACCCTCAACGACCTCATGGGCAAGACGGCCCAGCTTCGCTCCAGTGGTCTGGCCTCGGCCCGTGCCCTCGCCGAACGCCTCGAACGAGGCATCGGAGCGAACATCCTCCCGTTCGGCATGCTCGGCCGTACCCTTTTCGGCTACCGCGTCACCGGCCTGGACGACCCGGCCAAGACCGGCGAGCTCACCTCCCAGAGCATCACCGGGGACCCTCACACCTACACCGCCCAGCTCGGCAGCATCGTCTCCCTCGCTCTTGCCGGTGTAGAGCGGCCTGTCATGGGCCTGTCCGCGACCGCGTACTTCCCGCAGGCCGTCCGCGAGCACATCCACAGCACTGTGAAGTGGTGGATGACCGACGCCGCGCCGGACAGCATCCGGGCGAAGAAGCACACCATCACCGACTCCCTCAACAACCCCATCCAGATTTCCGGGCTCCCTCAGAAGCTCAAGGCCGCCGCCCTCAAGGCGCTCGGCGAGAGTCTGTACGACACCCGCATCCACCCCGAGCTCGAACGCCTCGCCAAGGAGGACAAGGACCGCGCGCACGCCGCCGTGGTGGTCAACTCCTACCTGCACTGTCGCTACATCGCGCTGGGTATCTACAACTCCGGGAACTACGCCGGCGGCCTGTGTGTCGCCGTCCCACCGGACGTGGAACGCCGCAGTGACCTGCCGCCGCTGCCCGCCGGCATCGTCGAGCTGACACCCGAGGAGTTCGAGACCTTCCCCAAGAAGGGCAAGATCCTCGTCGTCCCCATGGCGCGTATCGCTCGCGGCCTGAACATCGTCATCGGTACCAAGTCGGCGATCACTCCGGTCTACCTGTGCACCCGCCCTCTGGCGCTCTTGAGTGATCCTCCGGAGATGTACGCCTCGGTCAATGCCGCTGGCCTCAACAGCCTGCCGCAGGAGCCCAGTGACGATCCTGTCGCCGCTCTCACAGCGGCACGTACCGAGGCGTGGAGGCGCCTCAGCCTGATCATGCGCTCCGCGCCCGGCTTCGGGTCGACCCACAAGGTCCTTCAGGAGGAGATTGTCGCGGGCATGGTCGTGGACATGATCCAGCTCGCCGGACGGGCACGGCGTGGCGGAACGGACATGACCCTGCACCTCGTGGACTACGCCTTCCACCGTGACTCGTGGCAGGCCGACCTGGCCAGCATCCTCAAGCGGATGCACGCCAACTGGGACGAGGACGAACGCCGCCGCATGAATGACATCTACCGCGAAGCCCTTGCGGCCTTCCTCGCCTACGCCGGAATCGACCCGGCCGCATGACCTCCGAAGGAGAATCCGTTCACATGTCCTCCCGCCCGCCCAAGGCGACCCAGCGTCTCGATCTCCTCGCCGTCCGGGTCACGCGCAGCCTCCTCTCGGATGCCTCCGTCCACGTCCGCGACTGCGGCCCGGCCGGCGTCAAGCTGTGGAACATCTTCGACAACGCCTACCGTCGGCGGGCCGGGCGGGACGAGGTCCAGGCCCCGCACTCCGTCGCGACGACGGCCCTTCGCGCCCTCACCGGCGGGTACGTCTGGCTCGATGCCAAACGAGCCGTCCTGGCCAGCCGGGACCCCATCGACGACGACACGGTCCGCGACGTCTTCACCCTGCTGTATGGGCTGGCGACGGGCGAAGATGTCGATGACATCGACCTGAACCAGCCGGTCAGCATCGCCGAGAAGTTCGCCTCCACCCCGCAGGAACAGCGCGCGCTGGCCGACTACCTGCAGCATTCGCCCAGCCAGCAGCCAGACGCCCCCAACTGGGTGTATGAGACTGTCGCCTGGGACCTCGCCCGCCGGATCGCGGCCGAACCCTTGGCGATCGACGGCCTGTCCGTCCGGCTTCGCCCCGACACAGCGGGCGGCCTTGTCGCATGGGACGATCCGTGGCCGGACGAGACCGGAACCCGGTTCGCCCTGCCACGGATCCGGTTGCGCATGAAGACCGAGCCCAACGTGAAAGACCCCCTGATCCTTGTCTCCGCCTCGGCGACCCGAATCAGCAGTTCCATGGACTTCGCCCGCACCGTCCTCGCCGAGCAAGACCGAGCAGACCGGCCACTGGTCGAGGTCGAACTCGACGGCCGGGGACGCCTGCGTAACGTCAACCGCCTCGCCCTCCAAGCTCTCTCCCGGCTCGGCATGGGCCGCTCCGTCCTCCACGAGGTCGACCGGCAGGTCCAGGCCGACAGGCTGGCCCGCGAGCAAGCCCAGGCAAGCGGCGAGAAGTCACCTGCCCCGCAGCCACTGGGCACCGTGCGGCCCATCATGGCCAAGAACTTCTACTTTCCCGTCGGCTCCGGTGTCGGTATGGACTACTACCGGGGACTGCACGACCACATCCAGACCACTCTCGGCGACAACTGCCAACCGCTGTACGGCTTCTTCGAGGGCGGCAACTTCAAGCAGGCCAAGAAGGACGAAGTCCTCATGGAGCCGCTGGACATCACGCGCTCCTTGGACGCCATGGGCCGCGAGCACCTGCGCATCGTCTGCCTTTGGGCGACCGACGAAATCCGTCAGCGTATGATCAACGCACTCGCTCGCGCCTATGGACTCGACCCCGCCGATCTCAACCCCGCCGAAGGCAAGGGCGTCGCTCTGCACGGCACCCGGGTCAGTGTCGTCTTCCACCATGTTCCCGATTTCCTCCAGCACGGGCCTGCGGTTGGCAGGTCCGCGCACACGGCCGACCTGGTCTCCTTGAAAGCGGCGTCGGGAGAGATCGTCGGCGTGTGGGCGGAAACCGAGTACGGCGACGGGAAGAAGGGCTCTCTGCCGAGGCCCAAGGACAGCGAAGACGCCAAGCATCAGACCCACCGCGTTCTGGCGAAGATGGACCTGGTTGTCCAGTACATCGACAGGGCTGTCCAGACCGGCATCGACAAGTCCACCGGCATGGACCACCAGAGCCTGTCCTGCCTCATGGATCTCTACCGCAATCTCGGGTTCATCGACCGGCGGATCGCCCGCGTTCTGACGAAACCCGTCGGCGAGCTCCCCGCCGACGGGGTAGCGCACTGCGGTGTTCACGTCCGCAGGCAGTCACGGCGCCGGGGCGAGAGGGACGCAAGGATCTCCGTTGCCGCGAGTGTCCTCAAGCCCCCTACCGTGCCGGACGGCGCGTGGACGCTCCATGGATGGTCCTACACCGACCGCAGCTGGAAGCCGTACCACCTGGCCGAAGCTGCCTTCCACGCCGCCGATTACCCGGCCGGGAAGATGACGGAGTTCGTGGACAACTTCGCCGGCTACTCCAGCACCGCTAAGGTCATCGACCAGGCTCTGGAAGACCTGGCCGACTACCTGGATGGCATCCCGTACACGGTCACAGTGGACGGCTTTGCCTGCCGACGGCTGTGGAAGGGTCTGAACAACAAGGCCCAGGGGCAGCCACCCGAGCCCAACACCACCTGGCTACCGGGCTCCACGATCGCCCTCAAGTACCGGCCGTTCGCCGTGATCCGCCTCAACACCACCGACGAGGAGGTCCCGCGCCCGGTACAGGTGACCATCACCGACGAGAACGACAGCGAGATCAAGACCAAGGAACGCACCACACAGGTCTTCCGGATCGACTCGGATCCGGATCTCGGCGAGCAGTGCACCTGGCTGCTGGTCAACACCACCCACCAGTTCGACGGAAACGGCGCCGGCAGGCAGGGCTCGAAGAAGACCCGCTATGGCGCACTGCCGTGGAACAAGGGCAAGAACGAGATCAAGGCGAACTACTACGCCATGACCGCCACCGAGATCTTCCCGATCGCCGTGAACACCGACCACCGCCGAGAACTGATGATGGTGACCGCCAGGCTCTGCCACCAGGCCCTCGCCTGGAAGCACCGCACCCGCTACCCGATCCCCCTCCACGCCGCCCTCCAGATGGACAAGGACCACCCGCAGTACCGACGCACCATCACGCCCGAGGACCTCGACGGCGAGACGAACAGCGAGGACGAGTAGCCCCCATGGATCAGGGTGTTCCATCAGAGGCGTCTGCCAGGCTGGGATCATGGATCTTGGGCAGGAATCGGGCTCGTGCCAGGATGCACGGAACGACGGGCGAGCCGGGAGCGGAAGTTGACACGGGTGGGCATCGAAGAGGTCGACGAGGCGGATCAATTCGTACGAGACACGACGGTGCCGACCGTCGGCCAGTTGGTTACGGTACGTAATCGAAATTGGGTGGCCACTGCGGTGGAGCGCTCCTCGATCGCAGTGGAGCAGCCGGGCAGTCCGCTGCTTGCCGAGGCACAGCACCTGGTCTCCCTGGTTTCAGTGGACGGCGACTCCGGTGACGAGGAGTTGCGCGTCCTGTGGGAGCTTGAGCCTGGTGCTACGGCCCGTGAGCAGCACGCCCTGCCCTCTCCTGTGAGCGGGTTCGATGACCCGGCGAAGTTGGACGCCTTCCTTGATGCGGTGCGCTGGGGCTCGGTGGCCACGGCGGACAAGACACTGCTGCAGGCGCCGTTCCGCTCCGGAGTGAAGCCGGAGGACTATCAGCTCGACCCGGTGGTGCGGGCTCTGCAGATGCCGCGTACGAACCTGCTGATCGCGGACGACGTCGGTCTCGGTAAGACCATCGAGGCGGGTCTGGTGATGCAGGAGCTGATGTTGCGGCACCGGGCGCGGACGATGCTGATCGTGTGCCCGGCTTCGCTCACCCTGCAGTGGCGCGATGAGATGCGCGACAAGTTCGGCCTGGGTTTCAAGATCGTGGATGCGGAGCTCCTGAAGGAGTTGCGCAGGTCTCGCGGGCTGTACGCGAACCCGTGGACGCACTACCCGCGGTTGATCGTCTCGATTGACTGGCTCAAGCGGGAGCGGCCCATGGCGCTGTTGCGCTCGATCCTGCCGTCGGCGCCTCAGTATCCGCGCGCTTTCGATCTCCTCGTCGTCGATGAGGTGCATACGTGTGCACCTTCGGGGTCCGGGAAGTACGCGGTCGACTCACAGCGCACCGACGCGATCAAGACGTTGGCCCCGCACACCGAGCACCGGCTGTTCCTGTCGGCGACGCCGCACAACGGCTACCTGAATTCGTTCACCGCCCTGCTGGCCCTGTTGGACGGCCACCGCTTCGCCCGCACCCTGGAACCTTCAGAGGAGGCCAAGGCACAGGTGATGGTGCGGCGACTGAAGCGGGATCTTCCGCCGACCTGGGACGGCAGCCCGCGCTTCCCGGAACGCGATCTGGATCATCCCCTGGAGGTCGTCTACGACGCCGCCACCCGGGACGCCTACGCGAAACTCGACCAGTACGCGCAGTCCCGCCGCGAGACGATCTCCGGGCAGCTGACATTGAAGGGCGCCGCGCCGAGCCGGGCTGCGGACTTCGTCGTCACACTGCTCAAGCGCCGCTTCCTGTCCAGCCCGAAGGCCTTCGCCAATACAGTGGACACCCATCTGAAGACGATGCTCGCCCGGGAGCGACACAACGAGGCCGAGCGGGATTACGACCGCGGTGCGTACACGGTGGCGGAGAAGGTCCTCGCCAAGATGATCGGGCAGTTGGACGAGACGGCTGAGGACGACGCCGCCTTTGAGGAGACCGCACAGGAGGCCCTTGCCACAGCTCGTCGGTTCGCCCCGCCGCTTACCCTGGCCGAACAGAAGCTGCTGGAGGACCTACGCGACTGGGGGGACCGTAACTCGGAGAAGGCCGACGGCAAGTTCACCGCCTTCCTTGGCTGGCTGCGCGGCATCGTGCAGCGAATCGGAACCGATGGGGTGAGCGGCAGCTGGGACGGCAAGCGGGTCATCGTGTTCACCGAATACCGCGACACCCAGCGCTGGCTGCACGAACGGCTCATCGGCGCCGGTGTGCCGAACGAGGCGATCGCCCAGCTCTACGGCGGCCAGGACCGTGATGAACGCGAGCGCGTCAAGAACGTCTTCCAGGACGACCCCGATGTCGACCCGATGCGGATCCTGCTCGCCACCGACTCCGCGAGCGAGGGCATCAACCTGCAGAACCATTGCAACCGGGTCCTGCACTGGGAAATCCCGTGGAACCCCAACCGCCTTGAGCAGCGCAACGGTCGAGTGGACCGGCATGGACAAACCGCGGCGAAGGTCGAGATCGTCCACTTCGTGCCCCAGGGCTGGGACCGGCAGCGCGAGGAGGACACAGGGTTCACCGAGGGCACCTTGGAGGACGCGATGGCCTTCCTCGGCGTCGCGGTGCGCAAGGTCGAGCAGATCCGCACCGACCTCGGCAGCGCCGGGGAGGTGATCGCCAGCCAGGTCGAGCAGAAAATGCTCGGTAAGCGCTCCAGCTGGCAGACCACCGACAAGGAGATCCAGAGCCTCGCTGGCAAGGCCGTACTGAAGATCGAACGGAATCTGGCGCATGACCTCCAGCAGGCCCAGGAACAGCTCACCCGGACCCGCACGGAGCTGAACCTGAACCCGGACACGATCGAGCGCGTCGTACGCACCGCGCTCCGCCTGGCCCACAAGAAGGATCTGATCGAGGCTCCGTCACCCAAGGGCGTCAACGCACGCTGCTTCAAGCTCCCGGAGCTGAAGGAGGGCTGGGCGCAGGCACGCAACGACGGCCTGCGGCACCCGGTCAGCGGCAAGGAACGCCCCATCACCTTCGACCAGGACTACGCCGGACGCACCGACGTCGTGCTGCTGCACCTGAACCACCGCCTGGTCGACCTGTGTCTGCGTCTGCTGCGCGCCGAACTGTGGTCCCAGGGCGAGCACGGCGCACATCTGACCCGCGTCACCGCCCGGATCGTCCCCGGCGACCTGCTGCGCAACCCGGCGGTGATCGCACATGGCCGTGTCGTGCTCACCGGGAACCGCGGAGTGCGACTGCACGAGCAGATCGCCCTGGCCGGAGGATCGATCGAACACGGCAGACTGACCGTGGAGAAGAGCCCGGAGACCCTGGAACACTGGCTCGCCGCCGCGTCGCAGGACGCGCCACCGCCCGAATTCCTTGATCGGCTCACCGCGCTGTGGGGCGCGCTGGAGACCCCGCTCGGCAAGGCCCTGCAGACCGAGTCCAACAAGATCGCGCGCAAGCAGCGCAAAGTCCTGGACAAGCGCTGCGAGGACGACGTCAAGGCGATGCAGTCGGTACTGACCGAACTGGAGCGCAACATCAGGGATTCCCTGAACTCCAACCCGATCTGGCGCCAGGACTCACTGCTGGCCCCCGATCCGGAACGCGAACAGCTCAAGAAGGACCACACGGAACTGGAAGCACGCCTCGCCGCCGTTCCTGAACAGCTCGTGTCCGAGGCAGCGGCCCTGCGCCACCGGTACGCAGACCCGGTCGCCCGCCGCTTCCCCGTGGCGGTCACCTTCCTCGTCCCCGCCTCCCTCACCGTAGCCGCTCCCTCACACCAGGCAGGTCACTGATGTCGGCGCGCACCCGCTTCCCGAAAACGGAGCAGCAGACCCCGATCGAGCAGCACGCCGAGTGGCTCAACCTGCTCCGCCCGGAGGGGCCGTTCCTCACCGCCAAGATCCTCGCGGAAGCATTTCCGCAGGGTCTTGACGTTGCCGACACTCCGCTGCGCGCCCGTCTCCGGCAGGCTTGGGCTGAACTGCAAGCCGAACCGGCGACGCTGTGCAGCGCATGGCAGCACCTGGTCCTGGAGGAACTGCTCGGCTACCAGGGCCAGGCACTGCGGCAAGGCTCGATGCTGCCCCGCGAACTGACCGACCACCTCGGCACAGCCCCCGACGCACTGCTGATGGGCCCGCCCGACCCGACCACCGGCCTGCCCGGCGCGGCCGAACGCGCTCTGATCTACCGCCGCCCCTGGGGCGAACCCCTCACCCGTGCAGTGAAGGGCCTGCCGTCGCTGGCCGAACAGGCCGCCGAACTGTGCCGGCGCCGTGCCGTCCCCCTCGCGTTGCTCACCAACGGCACCCTGTGGGTTCTCGTCCACGCCCGACCCGGAGCGCCGACATCGGTGGCGGTCTTCGACGCCGACACCTGGTTCGAAGAACCGCTGCTGCTTCGCGCCTTCACCTCTCTGCTCGGTGTCCGCTGCGCCGCGATCGCGCCCAAGGACCGCGAGGGCAAGGACACCGACTCCCTCGCCGCCCTGTTCACCCGCACAGCCGACGACACCACCGCCGTCACCAAGACCCTCGGCAAGCAGGTCCGCGCAGCCGTCGAACTCCTCGTCGCGGAACTCTCCCGCCTCGACCGCGAGGCCGACGGCACCGTGCTGGAAGGCGTCGCCCCGCCTACCGTCTACCGCGCCGCGCTGACCGTCATGATGCGCATCGTCTTCCTCCTCTACGCGGAGGAACAGAACCTGCTCCCGGCCGATGACGAGCTGTACGCCGACTCGTACTCCGTTACGAGGCTCTACGACCGCCTCGACCAGGACGACGCCGACATCGCCGACCGCTGGAAGGCCGCCTGGCCCACGCTCCTTGCCACCTTCCGAGCCGTCCACGGCGGGGCTCGGCACCCGGACATGTGGATCCCCGCATACGGCGGATCACTGTTCGACCCGAAGCGGTTTGCCTGGCTGGAACGCCTGAAGGTCACCGACCGCGTCGTCTTCGCCATGCTCGACGCGCTGATCAAGCTCAAGCGCACCACGCCGGCAGGCAAGGTCACCTCGACGGAACGCCTGTCCTACAAGGGCCTCGACGTCGAACAGATCGGCCATGTCTACGAGGGTCTGCTCGAACACTCCGCCATTCGGCTCGACGAGACACGCCTCGGGCTCAAAGGCAAGGCCGGTGCTGACGCCAAGCTCGCTGACCTTGAAGCGTGGCACGCTGCCGATCGCTTGCAAGCTGAAGCAGCCAAGCTCGTCGGCTTGACTGCAAAGCAATTCGCCTCCGCACTGGCAACTGTCCCAACCGGAGAGGAGATCGGGAAGCTCGACGCCGCATGCGACAACGACTCCGAACTCGCCGCCCGCGTCCTGCCGTTCTTCGGACTGCTGCGGCCCGACCTGCGCGGTGAGCCGATTGTCCACCCCGCCGGGACGGTCATCGTCACCCAGGTCGGCGACCGGCGTGACTCCGGCACTCACTACACACCGCGCGCCCTCGCCGAAGAGATTGTCCTGCACACCCTCGACCCGCTGTGCTTCTCGCCCGGCTCGCCGGACGGAATTCCGCGACCCGCCGATGGGATCCAGCCGCCCGAATGGCGAGTGCGTCCGGCGTCGGAACTCCTTGCGCTCAAGATCCTCGACCCCGCGATGGGCTCTGGTGCGTTCCTGGTCTCGGCTTGCCGGTACCTGTCGGAGAGGGTCGTTGAGGCATGGGACCGCGATGGGCTGCCGGACGCGGTCGGTGCACGTCTCGGCGAGCATCGCGAGGACCGGGACGCGAAACTCCTCGAAGCCCGTCGCATGGTCGCCGACCGCTGCCTCTACGGTGTCGACATCGACGACATGGCGGTGGAACTCGCCAAACTCTCGCTGTGGCTGGTCACCCTGGCGAAGAGCCGTCCCTTCAACTTCGTCGACCACGCCCTGCGCTGCGGCGACTCCCTTATCGGCTGTCTGACGGCGGACCAGATCGAAGCCTTCCACCTCACCCCAGGCGAAGGTCATCGCCTCAACACCCGCCTTAGCGGCGAAATCGACAAGATCACTGGTCCGCTACTCGCCCAAGCCGCGGAACTGCGCCGTGACATCGAGCAGCATGAGGTCATCGACATCCGAGACGCTCGGGCGAAGGCTGCGAAGCTCGTCGAGGCCGAAGCGCTGACGGAACAGCTCCGCCTCGCCGCGGACGCTGTGGTCGCGGCGAAACTGTCCACCGCGACCACCAAGTCCGATGACGCATACGACAACCGCCTCGCTTCCATCGCCGACCTCGTCGAACAGGCGCTGCGGGGAGACAAGGCCGCAGGGGCTGAGGCCCGCACCATCGTCGACGGCTGGCTTCTCGGCCCCAGCGGCGGACCGCGCACGGCCTCGCTGCGTCCGCTGCACTGGCCACTCGAATTCCCGGAGATCATGGCCGATCCCGCTCGTGGTGAGCACCGCTTCGACGCGGTGGTGGGGAACCCGCCGTTCTCGGGCGGCGTTCAGACCAGCGCGCGCATCGGCAAAGACAGCTTGAGTTACGTCGGCCAAGTTATTGCTGACGGCCACACCGCAGGCGGGCGCGCCGACCTGTGCACTTACTTTCTGCTACGGAATCTCCAACTCGCAACGGATCGACGTACTGGCATCATCGCGACCAACACCATCGCTCAGACCGACTCGCGGGAAGTCGGTCTGGATCGAATTGTGGCGCACGGTTGGCAGATCAGCCGCGCAGTTAAGTCACAACCATGGCCTGGCGAAGCTGGCGTGTATGTCTCGCTGGTGTGGATCGGCCTCGATAGCGCAGCCGAACGACCCGTGCTCGAGGGGCGGGCAGTACATAAGATCTCTCCGGGCCTCACGTTGCCTTCCCGGGTAGTTGGAAGCCCGAACAAGCTTTCCGCTTCGGCGGGGCAAGTTTCTGTAGGCTGCCAGGTCACTGGCGCGGGCTTCCTACTTGAACCGGCCGAGGCACAGGCACTGATCGCGAAGGATGACAGGAACAGGGAGGTCGTTCTCCCCTATCTCATCAACGATGAGGTCAATGGTCGACCTGACTCCTCAGCAAAACGATGGGCAATCGACTTCAATGAAATGCCTGAGGAAGAAGCACGCCTGTACCCAGATTGTTTCGCGATTCTCAATGAAAGGGTACGTCCCGAGCGTCAACGTAAGACAGCGGACGGAAGCTTCAAGTTGCGCAGTCCACTGCCGCAAAGGTGGTGGCAGTACGCGGAGAAGCGGTCTGCTATGCGCAACGCCATTGCCGGATTGGGCCGGGTGCTCGTAATCGGATTGCACAGCAAGTACGGGTTGCCAAGTATCGTCCCCAATGGTCAGGTCTACTCTAACTCGTTGGCCGTCTTCTATACTCCCGATCAGAGAGCCACGCTTGCGCTCCTGACCAGCGCCTGGCATTTCAATTGGTGGACCGTCAAAGGTGAATCTTCGCTGGAGACGCGGCTCCGCTACACCCCCTCCGATGGCTTCGACACGTTCCCGCAGCCAGCTCTTACCCCGCGTATCCGTGCCGCTGGCGAGGATTTGGATACCTACCGTCGCCATGTCCAGCTGTCGCGGACACCGCAGCTCGGAATGACCGACCTCTACAACGAGGTTCACAACCCGGCGAATCTCGACTCCGACATCCAGCGTCTGCGTGAGATCCATGTGGAGATCGACGAGGCGGTCGCTGAGTCGTACCTCGCCCATCCTCTCGCCGCGGGGTTCGGCTGGACGCCGCTCGTGCTGAACCATGATTTCCACGAGACCGTCCACGGGCTGCGATGGACCGTAGACCCGGATGTCCAGATCGAGATGAACGACCGTCTCCTCGAACTCAACCATTCCCTCTACGAAGACGAAGTCCGCCGCGGCCTCCACAACAAGAGGGGATCCGCCAAGCCCAGGAAGACCGCCGCCCCTAGGGCGACCCACGACCCTGGCGATGTGATCTGGTAGGAGCCGTCCGCCATCGGAGGTCACCTGCGGTGCACGCTTTGGCCACGACCCGCCTGCTCTGTCAGTGCCTCGCCCTATCGTTGTGACCCATGAGCGATAAGTTGCCGTCCACGACGTCGAACAGCCCGATTCTGGCTGTCCCGTCCCCAGGCGCGGTACGTGACGAGCTGGCCGAGCTCGTGGTGCTGGACCTGCTCGGACCGGTGGGCGGCGAGCTGGAGGAGGTCGCTGACTCACCGACGGACTGGTATGTGCTGGGGCGGCTTGCACCGAACGGCACCACGATCGTGCCGGAGGAGCTGGATGCCTCGCTCGGCGACAATGAGCTGCCGGGTGCGGATGAAGGGTCGCCGGACGCGGACGCGCCGAACGTGCCGAGCCTGGCTCCGTCGTCGGTCGGTTTCACCGCGCGGGTGCGCGGCGACGCCGACCGTCTGGAGGTGACCGGGCGATGGGCGCGTTACATCCGCTCGCATTCGACGGATCCGAGCATCGAGAAGCTGATCTGGCGTCGTGCGCCCCACACCGGCTGCGTCCCGGTCAAGCTGGTCGAGGGCCTGGTGGAGGCGCTTGTGCTCGATCCCGAGGACGAAAAGGTGGTGCTGCGCGGGCGGGTGCGCCGTTTCCACGACGACTGGTTGGTCACGCTGTTTCTGGTCAACGCGACCGAGACCGACTCCAACTCCGCGCTGCACTGGGTGTTCCAGGCTGAGCTGTCGGCGGCCGGCGCGGACGGCGCGGCGGTGTTCCTGCCCCGGCATGAGCCCGGATCCGGTGGCGATGCCGTCGACCAGGGCGAGCAGCGGCGATTGGCGATGGCCTACCGGTTCAGCCCGGAGTTCGTGGTGGGGCACGCGACCGGGGTGGGCGCGACGGCCAGTGGCGCCGACCCGATGAGAGCTGTCGCGGTTCGGACGAAGGCCGCGCCGGAGTACGACATCGCGCAGACCGACGCGCCGTCGTTCGACAGCGATCCGGACCTGCCGGAGCTGGTGGACCTGTTGGTCGACATGAAGGAACTCGGCGAGTGCGAGCCGCAACGACTGCGGGCGGGGCTGGTGCCACTGGTGGCCGGCTATCGGACGTGGATCGAGCGGGCCGAGGCGCGGATCGGACAGGACGGCCAGTATCTCGATGACTACGCGGATCAGGCCAGGGAGGCGCTGATCGAGGCGAAGCGGGCTGCCGACCGAATCGAAGCGGGGATCGAGCTGGTACTCGGTGACCCGGATGCCCTTGCCGCGTTCCGCTTCGCGAACAGCGCGATGCACTTGCAGCGTGTTCATACACGGGTCGCCGCCGCCCGACGCCGTGACGGATCCCGTGACCCCGACGCGGTGTTCCGCGACGAGGACAAGCCAGCCAACCGCTCCTGGCGTCCGTTTCAGCTCGCGTTCCTATTGCTGAACCTTCCCGCGCTGACCGATCCGGCGCACCCGGAGCGCGTCACGGGAGCCAATGCGGTGGCGGACCTGCTGTGGTTCCCCACCGGTGGCGGCAAGACCGAGGCGTACCTCGGCCTGACCGCCTACACCCTCGCCATCCGCAGGCTGCGACCGAACCTCGGCGGTCTCGATGCGGGCCACGGGGTCGCTGTCCTGATGCGCTACACCCTGCGGCTGTTGACGATCCAGCAGTTCCAGCGTGCCACCGCGCTGATCTGCGCATGCGAGGTCCTGCGCCGGAAGGACGAGGAGCGGTGGGGTGAGGAACCGTTTCGGATCGGCCTGTGGGTCGGGGGGAAGGTGTCCCCGAACACGACCGACAAGGCCGCGGACTGGGTCAAAGACGTCCGGCGGGCGAGCGGGAAGCCCCATCAGAACTCCGGCACTCCCTATCAGCTAACCAGTTGCCCATGGTGCGGAACGAAGATCGAGAAGGGCCGGGACGTCGATGTCGACAAGACCCTTCGCCGCACCTTCCTGCGTTGCCCTGAGCTGTTCGGTTGCCCCTTCGGCGGCGGCGACCCGAACGGGGAGGGCCTGCCGGTCGTCGTCGTCGACGAGGAGATCTACCGGCTGCTGCCGAGCCTGGTGATCGCGACCGTCGACAAGTTCGCGCAGCTCACCTGGAACGGGCGCACACAGGCGCTGTTCGGACGCGCGTCGCGGCACTGCTCCCGACACGGCTATGTCACCGCACAGATCGCCGAGGAGGACTGGGAAGCCACCAGCCATCTCGCGGAAGGACGCTATCGCGCCGCGACGCTCACAGCGGCCAGGCCGGTGCGTCCCCCAGACCTGGTCGTGCAGGACGAACTCCACCTGATCTCCGGTCCGCTAGGCTCGCTGACCGGCCTGTACGAGGCCGCCGTGGACCGTCTTGCCACCTGGGAGTACGCGCCGGGCAAGACGGCGCGGCCGAAGGTGATCGCCTCGACGGCCACCGTGCGGCGCGCCGAGCGGCAGATTCATGCCCTGTTCGACCGGCGCACTGAGGTCTTCCCGCCGCAGGGCCTGGAGATCGGCGACAGCTTCTTCGCCAGGCAGCGGTCCACGGACTCGCATCCCGGCCGCCGCTACATCGGGATCTGCGCCCAGGGGGTGCGCACGAAGTCCACGATGATCCGGGTGTACGTCGCGGTGCTCGCCGCCGCACAGACCGTGCACAAGAAGTACGGGCACAACCCGGTGACCGATCCCTATATGACTCTCGTTGGCTACTTCAACAGCCTGCGTGATCTGGGCGGCATGCGTCTGTCGGTCGAGGACGATGTCTCCACGCGACTGGAGCGGATTAACGAACGCGGCCTGTCACGGCGCTACGACCTGAGGCTTGAGGAACTCACCTCGCGCCTGACCTCGGAGAAGATCCCGGACATCCTCCAGCAACTGGAGTACACCTTCCCCCGGGCGAACAAACTGACGCCGATCGACGTGCTCCTGGCCACCAACATGATCGCTGTCGGGGTCGACGTCTCCCGACTCGGTGTCATGGTCGTTGCCAACCAGCCCAAATCCACCGCCGAGTACATCCAGGCCACTAGCCGTGTCGGCCGCGCCGCGCCCGGCCTCGTCTTCACCGTGTTCAACTGGGCCCGCCCGCGCGACCTGTCCCACTACGAGACCTTCGAACACTTCCACGCCACCGTGTACCGACATGTCGAAGCACTCTCAGTCACCCCGTTCGCAGAACGCGCCATAGACCGCGGCCTGACCGGGGTACTGGTGGCGCTGGCCCGCAACCTGGAGGCCGGCGACAACGGCAACCTCGGCGCGCAGACCTTCGATACACACAGCAGCAAGGCCGACCACATCGTCCGCTACCTGGAACGCCGCGCGGGCGAGGTAGCCACCGACCGGGCCGTCGCGACCCGAGTACGCGAGGAGCTCGACAGCATCCTGGACCTGTGGGCGCGCGAACAGCGCCGCCCCGCCGCCCGACTCGCCTTCGACGCCAAGGGCAAGGCCGACGACATCGTCGGCCTGCTCCACAGCCCGGATTCGGGCCCGTGGAAGCGCACGACCTGTCCGACCTCGCTGCGCGAAGTCGAGCCGGGTATCCGGCTGGTGCTGCGGACCGCTCCGGGCAACGCCGACGACCACGAGCAGCACCCGTTCCTCCCGCGCCCGAACCCGGACGCCGACGGCGCCGGACACGAAGGGGACCCCTCATGACCATCACCGCAGACGGTGCACGCTCGGCGACCGACCTGCGGGTCGGGGAGCTGAGGCCCAGCCAACTGCTGCACACCTACGGTGTCGGCGCGGTGGCAGACCTCCCGAACCTGTCGGTGATGATCCTCGGGCTCGACGAGTGGGAGCTGGAGAAGGCCGCGATCGTGCCGGAGGAGCGGCTCCTGGCGGCGGTGCGCAGCAAGCTCGGCGCTCAGGTGCAGAACCTGCGGATGCCGCCGTACACGCCGGAGGACCCGAACGATTTCACCGGTGTCTGGTCCCGGATCGGTGTGCCGGTCGCGGTGTTCCCGGGCTGGCTGCGTTGCACCGACAACCGGTGCAACCGGCTCGCCCCGGCCGACTCAGGACTCTTTCACCTGCTGCCCAACAGCGTCGCACCCGACCAGACCCGCTTCGTCCACTCCTGCCGCGAGACCGGCCGCAAACGGCCGACCGCGGTGCCGGCCAGGTTCGTCTCCGCCTGCCCGGCCGGGCATGTGGACGACTTCCCGTGGATGTACTTCGTCCACCGCGGCGCACCGTACGGGACGGACCACACACTGAAGCTCGTCGAGCGCGGCACCACCGGCGAGGCGGCGAACATCTTCGTCGAATGCTCCTGCGAGGTGAAAGCCCGGTCCATGGCCGAGGCGATCGGCACCCGCAGCGAGCAGGTACTACCGGCCTGCCGGGGCCGGCACCCGCACCTGGGAACCTTCGAACCCTGCACCGAACAGACCCGGACCATGGCGCTGGGCGCGACGAACGGCTGGTTCGCCATGCAGCTGCGGGTCTTCTCCATCCCGCACGCCGACAATCCGGTGGACAGTGCCGTGGCCGAACACTGGGCCGGGCTGCGGGTGGTGGCGCAGCTGCCACGCGAAACCGCGCGCCTGGTCCTGCCCACCCAGGTGATGTGGCCACAACTCGAACGCTTCGGCGCAGACGAGGTGTTGGACGCGATCACCCGGCGCCAGGGCGAGAACCAGTCCAGCGCCGCGGAAGACACCGACGCACTGGACATCGCCGGACCGGAATGGCTCGCCTTCATCGGCAGCCCGCAGAACCACCCCGACTTCAGCGTCAGCAACGAGCCTGTCCCGGCCGCGCACCGCGGCTGGCTCAGCCAGGTGCGTCTTGTCAAGCGCTTGCGCGAAGTATCCGCACTGTACGGATTCAGCCGGATCGACGCTCCGGAATGGGGCTCCGCGACCAGCGGAGGCGAGGCCCTGGAGGAGAACCGCGCGCCCCTGTCCAGCTCCGCGCCGACCTGGCTGCCATGCGCGGAAACCCGCGGCGAGGGGATCTTCCTGCGCTTCGACGAGAAGCGGGTCGCCGCCTGGGAACAGGACCCGAACGTCATCCGACGCACCAGAACCCTGATGAAGGCACACGAGAAGTGGTGCGCCCAGCGGCGCACCGACGCGGAGTGGCCAGGCATCCGCTATGTGCTGCTCCACACCTTCTCCCACGTCCTGATCCGAGAGTTCGCCCTTGAGTGCGGATACGGCGCCTCCGGAATCGGCGAGCGGATCTACGCGCGCTCCGGCGCCGATCCGATGGCCGGGATCCTGCTGTACACCGCAGCCCCCGACAGCGAGGGCACCCTCGGCGGGCTGGTCAGCCTCGGCGGACAGAACCGACTCGGTACGTTGATCGACCAAGCGCTCGAAGCCGCGCGGCTGTGCGGTTCGGATCCTCTGTGCGCCGACCACGACCCGGTCGCCCACGGCCGCCTGCATGGTGCTGCCTGTCACGCCTGCCTGTTCGCCGCAGAAACGTCCTGCGAACGGGGCAACCACTTCCTGGATCGCGAACTGCTCGTCGAAACATTCAGCGGCCGACCGGGCGGGTTCTTCACTGCATGACCAGCCACAACGCCCCCAAGACCGCGCCCAGCCTGTCCGAAGTACTCTCCGGACTCGTCGCCACTCTCCCCGAGACGTACCTCGCTGCCTGGATCAACGTCCTACACACGGTGCCTGCCCCTGACGGACGCACGGAGTCTCGTCTCATCGCCGCGCACCCGGGCGTCGGACTCGGTCCGCGCGCCGGCCTGCTGCTGTCCGCATGGCGGTCCGCCGATCCACAACCGCCAGGATGCGCCCTGGCCCTGGCCCTCGAAGCTGCCGCCAACCGATACGAGCAGGATCTCGCCGCTCATCACGTCGAAATCGCCGTCTCAGGACCAGTGAGCGACGCGGTGCCGATCAGGCTCACCGCATCCGTCGCAATCCAGGTAATCCAGGCCGCCAGCATCACGCTCCTGGTCACCAGCTACGCCGCGTTCGGCATCCAGGAGATCGTCAGCGAGATCAGAGCAGCGGCAGACCGCGGCGTAAGCGTGGATCTGGTCCTGGAGACCGCCCGCGCTTCCGGCGGCAGACTGCACGGAGACGGCGACGGGCGTACCGCGTTCCACGAACTGCGCTTCCACCCTGACGTGCACCTGTGGCAGTGGGTGAACGACGAGCGGCACGGTCCCGGCGGCCGACGCGGCAGCATGCACGCCAAGGTCATCGCCGCCGACCGGAACACCGCCCTACTCGGCAGCGCCAACCTCACCGACAACGCATACAGCGATAACCTGGAAATAGGCGCTGTCATCCGCGACCCCAGCGCCGTCGCCAGTCTCGTCGATCACTTCATCAACCTGATGCACTCAGAGGACGGCCCCCTGGTCCGTCTGCCTTGGCAACCAGTCTCATAGGGGGCATTGTCAACTTGAGTTGCCAGCTTTGGGGTTGGGGTGATCGTCAGATTTGTTGATCATCTGGGAGGGCTGGTTGTGGAGAACGAAGCGACGTGCAAGGGTTTCCGGTTCCCGGCGGAGACCATCTCCCATGCGGTGTGGCTGTACCACCGTTTCCCCCTCAGCTACCGGGAGGTCGAGAAATTGCTGCTCGTGCGCGGGATCGTCGTCTCCGACGAGACGATCCGGGCCTGGTGTGACCGGTTCGGGCCCCAGGAAGCGGCCGGCCTGCGCCGCCGTCGGCCGCAGGCCGGTGACAAGCGGCACCTGGACGAGGTCTTCATCAAGATCAACGGCATGCGCCACTACCTGTGGCGGGCCGTCGACCAGGACGGCAACATCCCTGGACATCCTGGTCCAGTCCCGGCGGGACGCGAAGGCCGCCAAGCGGTTATGGCCAAGCTGATGAAGAAGCAGTACCGGGTGCCCAGGGTGCTGGTCACCGAACAAGCGATCACCGGCGTATCCACTGCGGTCTGAACACAGCACCACCACCGGCCCCACCACCCCCTGACGCACCATCAGCCAGCCCGCTCGCGGATAACTTGACAACGCCCCACGGCGTGCTGAATGGCGGTCGTCGGAGGGACTCGTCACTGAGCTCGCAGGGAGCAAATATCGTCGCGCATGTTGACGACGGCTGGATCGTTAGGCCCCAGCCTGCTGGCGGCAAATTCAAGCGTCTCCTCGTAGAGCGGAATTGCCCGAGCGAGGTCTCCGGCAAGCTTGTATGCGTAGACGAGATTGTTCCGCGAGTTGAACGTGTCTTGATGCTCCGGCCCAAGGACTCGGGTACGGCCGATCAGCGCCTGTTCGTAGAAGACGATGGCACGGGAAAGATCACCAGCTGCCCTGTACGTGAATCCCAACATGTTCTGGGTTGCGAGGGTCGTGGGATGGTCGACTCCAATAGTTTGGATTCGATTTTCCAGCAGCTGGCTGTACATCGAGATGGCGCGATCCGGCTGCCCTGTTGAAATGTACAGGCTGGCGAGTCTTTCTTGCGTGCTCGTCAACTCGGCGCTATCGGGGGCGAAGATGCCTGGCGCATCATCGATCACCTGCTCTAAGAGTGGAATGGCGCGGTGTGGTTCATCAATCTCGCAGAGAGCAACTGCGAGGTTGTTCCGCGACGTCACTGTGTCCAGGTGATCACTCCCCAGTATCCGAACCCTCACGACAAGGGCCAGTTCTAGATAGGGGATGGCGCCAGATGGATCCCCGTTGGCAAGATGGACACCGCCGAGCACGGCTGATGAAGCGGCAGTTGCTTCGTGATCCAAACCGAGCGTACGCAACCGATCGAACAGGACCTGGCTGTACAGTGACATCGCTGTGGCTATATCTCCGCTGGTCTCATACGCATGACCAAGACAGGCTCGCGCGGAGAAGGTCATCGGGTCGTCCCCGCCAAGGATGTTTACGCAGTCGGACACGGCGTCGTCGAGCATGGAGATCGCAGCAGAGTGATCGCCCCCTGCGAGGATGGCCCGCGCATAGTTCACCCGATAGGTCAAAACGCTTCGACTGTCTTCGCTAAAGCTCGGAGTCGCTTCATCCAGAGCCCATTTGAAGTGCTCGGTAGCCCCCGACGCATTTCCTGCGGCAACTTGTATCTGTCCAAGCAAGTTTTGGATGTCTGGTGAGCCTGAAGGTCCCGCTCCGATCCGGGCCATTACTTGATGTGCCCTCTGTGTATAGTAGTTTGCGTGCCCCAACTGACCTTGGCTCAATAGAAAATATGCGGCAATCTGATAGAGTGCGGCTGCTCCAAGGGTTTCGTCGCTCGCTTCAATTTTTGAGGTCAGCGAGTCGACGTGCGGCATCAGACTGCGGCGCCACCGTGTTTTGAAACCCTCCTCGGGATCCTCATCGCGCAGTGCCTGACGCAGAAGATCTGTAGCGGTAAACGACGACTCGAACGTCCCATCAGGGGAGGTTCGACTCCTAGCAATGACAAACTTTTGCACGAGGCGGTGGACATTCAACGTCGGCTCGTCGGCACCTTCGGTCCACCGGATCACGCTGTATTTCGCGAGCAGTCCCACCGCTGTGCGCACCGCTTGCGGAGACTCCATCCGGAAAAGCAGCGAACGGGGGATTCCGTCAGGCGCAAACCATGCCATTACGTGCAGCAGCTCTTCCGCAAGTGGATGGCCGCTGATTCTCTTCAGGTTTGTCTGAAGGACCCTGGCAACTGTGTGCGCTGAGTCCCCGGAAGCCGAATGGTCGATGAGTACGTCGAGCGGGGTGGCGCTCAGATTCTCAAGATAGTGGCGTGGTCTGGTTCGGGTCTGCGCGATATTGGCTGCCGCTAGTTCGATCGCGAGCGGCAGGTAGCCCAGCTCTTCACACACGAGGGAAGCGTCGCTCAGGTCCTCACTGTTCAGGGCTGACCGTCCGGCGATCGTGACCAGTAGGCCCAGCGCAGCGTCCGGGTCCAGAACGTCGAGGGGCATCACCGGGCCGATGTGGTGCCAGCCTGTAGCCTGTTGGCTGGTGACGATGAATCGTCCCCGAGGCAGCTGGCTGAGTAGAGCGCGTACCTCCCTGGGGGACGAGGCGTTGTCCAGAACGAGCAACCAGTCGTCATGAGTCTGAAGCCAGGCTCGCGCCCACTCCGCAGCAACTTCGCTCGGCTGATCGACCAGCCCAGGGTCAATGCGACAGGCCAGCCGGGACAGACCGTACTCGATCTGGGTCGCGTCTCCGGCCGATATTTCCCAAACAGGGTTGTACTTGCCCCGGTACTCGGAGGCTGTCTGAGCGGCCAACGACGTTTTGCCCACGCCGCCGCATCCAGTGATCACAGCGACCGAACCGGGGGGCCCACCGAGGATGCCCTTCAAACGTTTCTGCTCGCCGATCCGGCCCGAGAAAACTGGGCTTTTGCCGCTGTGGAACCCGAACACATCGGGGGGAGCAGGCACCGCCGCTGTCGGCTTCGGTGCGCCCGGCGCAAGAGTGATCTGGGTGATCGAGGCATTGTCGCCGGTGGACACGATCCCGGTGTTGTTCCCGACAAGGACGGATCGTTCGAAGCCCTGATCCACACCTACCTCTGGATGGTCGCGTTGTCGCCTGTGGAGATGACTCCGTCGTTGTGCGTGACCGCGACGGAACGTGTTCCCGTCGCCTGAGCCGTCACAGGCGATCCAGTCAGAAGCTTCTTGAGGTCGGAGGCCAAGCCGGCGTCTTCTACAAGGGCCTTCTTTAATTGGGCGCGCAATGCACCGAGGAAGTCCTCGTCGTCGAGGGCACTGGCCAGATCCTGAACGGCAACATCGATACGGGGCTGCACGTCCTCATTCCGTCGCAACCGTGCCAGCAACCGTTGTCCCAGGCGCACGGTCTCCACGGCCGCCGCGTCCTCGGCATGCACCAAGACGTTCGCTCCGTAGGCGGCCACGGCCGCCGTCACGCTGGGCATCACCGCATCGACAAGCGATGGATCCACGCATTCCTCCCCAGAGGATGATCGAGTGCGTAAGAGATGTCCACTGTATCGAACAGCCTTGAGATGCAAGGCCGTTGAGTCTAGACGGTGCGGGGTAGCTCTTGTGGATGGGCGGCGGCCGCTCTGGCGCACCCGCAGGGTGCAGCGCTGGGCTGGTGCCCCCAGTCACGACGTCATCGAGGCAGCGGGAGAACCAGAAACCGGAATCTTTCCTGCCGTAGATGGGCCATCGGAAGCCCACGCCGAAGGCCGCCACCGCAATCCGCTCGAGCGTGCGGTGGTGCTCTGTGTCGACGAGAAGTCCCAGGTGTAGGCCCTGGACCGGTCGCAGCCCGTGCTGCCGGGATGCCCGAGCGCCGCACCCACGACTACCTGCGGCACGGCGTTACCAGCCTGTTCGCCGCATTCGACGTGGGTGCCGATGGTCGACCAGATGGGGTCAGCGTGACACGACCGACATCGGACGTTGCGAGGCCACTTCGGCGACAACCCTCCGTGAAGGCTGACGGATACTCAGGCATCTCTGACGCATCGTCAACCATTTAAGATCATCTTGCACGTGTGTTGCACAAGGTGCTGAAAAACAACAATGATCAATGGAGGGTCGTGAAGGTGGGTATCCGCAGGTCAACTGACATGTTGAGGTGTCGTGCCCTTTGCCTCCAAGGGGCACGACACCGCGCGTATCAGATGTCCCGGAAGATCTCGATCTGCGCCCCGATCGAGTTCAACCGCTCCGCCAGATCCTCGTACCCCCGGTTGATGACGTACACGTTGCGGAGTACCGAGGTGCCCTCGGCGGCCATCATCGCGAGGAGGACGACCACGGCGGGGCGGAGGGCGGGTGGGCACATCATCTCGGCCGCGCGCCAGCGGGTGGGGCCCTCGACCAGGACGCGGTGGGGGTCGAGGAGTTGGAGGCGGCCGCCGAGGCGGTTGAGGTCGGTGAGGTAGATGGCGCGGTTGTCGTAGACCCAGTCGTGGATGAGGGTCTGGCCCTGGGCGACGGCGGCGATCGCCGCGAAGAAGGGGACGTTGTCGATGTTCAGGCCGGGGAACGGCATCGGGTGGATCTTGTCGATCGGCGCCTCCAGCTTGGAGGGGCGGACCGTGAGGTCGACCAGGCGGGTGCGGCCGTTGTCGGCGAAGTACTCGCGGCTGCGGTCGTGGTCGAGGCCCATCTCCTCCAGGACCGCCAGCTCGATCTCCAGGAACTCGATCGGCACCCGGCGCACCGTCAGCTCCGACTCGGTCACCACGGCCGCCGCGACCAGGCTCATCGCCTCGACCGGGTCCTCGGAAGGAGAGTAGTCGACGTCGATGTCGATGTTCGGGACGCCGTGCACGGTGAGGGTGGTGGTGCCGATGCCCTCGACCCGTACGCCCAGGGCCTCCAGGAAGAAGCAGAGATCCTGGACCATGTAGTTGGAGGAGGCGTTGCGGATGACGGTCGGGCCGTCGTGGCGGGCGGCGGCGAGCAGCGCGTTCTCCGTCACGGTGTCGCCGCGCTCGGTCAGCACGATCGGGCGGTCCGGGTGCACCGTACGGTCCACCACGGCGTGGTACTGGCCCTCGGTCGCCGCGACGTCCAGGCCGAACCGGCGCAGTGCGATCATGTGCGGCTCGATGGTGCGGGTGCCGAGGTCGCAGCCGCCCGCGTACGGCAGCATGAAGCGGTCCATACGGTGCAGCAGCGGGCCGAGGAACATGATGATCGAGCGGGTGCGGACGGCCGCCTCCGCGTCGATGGCGTCCATCTCCAGTTCGGCCGGCGGGACCAGCTCCAGGTCCACGCCGTCGTTGATCCAGCGGGTGCGCACGCCGATGGAGTTCAGCACCTCCAGCAGGCGGTACACCTCCTCGATCCGCGCCACCCGGCGCAGCACCGTGCGGCCCTTGTTGAGGAGGGACGCGCACAGGAGTGCCACACACGCGTTCTTGCTCGTCTTGACGTCGATGGCGCCGGACAGCCGACGGCCGCCGACGACCCGCAGGTGCATCGGACCCGCGTAGCCCAGCGACACGATCTCGCTGTCCAGGGCCTCACCGATCCGGGCGATCATCTCAAGGCTGATGTTCTGGTTGCCGCGCTCGATGCGGTTGACCGCGCTCTGGCTGGTGCCGAGCGCGTCCGCGAGCTGAGCCTGAGTCCAGCCACGGTGCTGCCGGGCGTCACGGATGAGCTTGCCGATGCGTACGAGGTAGTCGTCTGACATGAGGTCGAGGCTATCTCAGATATGAGATGGCGCCTCTTGGGGGGTCCGTTCGGGTGACGCGGGGTCAGCGGCCGTCTGGGGCGGTCAGCGCTTCTTGGTCGTGGTCTTGCGCCAGCCGAACGGGCCCGGCAGGTCCATGGAGGTCGTACGGCGTCCGGTGCTGCTGTGGGTGTGACGGGGTCCGTGCTTGCCGCCGCCGGTCGTGATGGACCAGGAGTGGCGGTTGATGTTCAGCCGTACGCCGGGAAGGATGCGGAAGCTCTTGCGGAACGTCAGACCCATGGCTGTCTCCTCCGATTGTCGGCGCTCCTGAGTGGCGCACAAGCCGGATACCCCCATTCGGGGAACTGATGACCGACAGACCGTGCGGCTTGCGGCCGGGCGCACCCTGTGCCAAGGGTGTGACGGGTACGAGCTTGTTTTCTGCCGTTCGCGGTCGTGATGATGGCCGCATGTCTGAGAACGGGGACCGGACAGCGGGTTCGGATGTCACGCCGGCCGGGAGGCAAGTGGCGTCGCGCAGACGGGAGTTCGCCGAGCTGCTCGGAGAGTTCCGCCGAACGCCGGTTCTCGTGCCGCTGGGTGATGAACAGGCGTTGCTGACCGCCGACTTCAACGGCATCCGCTTCATCCTGGCGTTCTCCGACGAGCAGGCGCTCGCCCGGTACGCCACCGCGCGCGGGGAGTCGGCGCGGGAGTGGGCGTATCAGCGGGTTCTGGGCGGGCGGCTTCTGGATGTGGCGGTGCCTGCGGCGGGTGTGCCGTGCGGGGTGGCGCTGGACTGTGCGGACGGGTCGGAGGGGATGGTGTTCCCGCCGGTGGCGGGCATCGTGCCGGACGGCGCGGCGGTGGACCTGGACTAGGACGAGGTGCGGCACGGGGGTGCGGTGTGAGCGGTGAGGGCGGGATGGATCTCCAGGCGCAGGGCTTGGAGGAGATCGCCAAGGGCCTGACGGAGGCGCTGGGTGAACTGGGCGAGCTGGGCATGGCCGGCCAGGCCGGCGCGGGCCGGGGTTTCTCCGGAATCGCCCTGTCGGGGCTGGAGTTGGGGCATGAGGGCCTCACCGGTGAGCTGAAGACGTTCTGTGAGCGCTGGGAGTGGGGGGTGCGCGCGTTGGTCGCGGAGGGTAACGCGTTCGCGCAGAAGACGAGTCTGTCGGCGGGCACGTACTACGAGACCGAGCAGTACCTCAAGGGCAGTGTGAAGATCGTGGCGAACTCGGCGGTGGGCAATCCGTACGCCTCCGAGGAGGATGTGGAGAAGATGGGCTGGGGGGACATCGCCAAGTCCGCTCAGACGGTGGACTACTCGCAGGAGTCTTTCGAGCAGGCGTGGGAGAACAGCAAGCAGGGCTGGAAGGACGCGGGCCGGGACGCGATGACCGCGCACATGATCGGCTCTATCCCCCTCACCCCGGAGAACACGCACGGCGCGCTGGGCGTGTCGGACCAGGAGTACGGCCAGTTCCTCGACGACACCTTCGGCCCGTCCCCGGAGGCCCGCGCCAAGGCCGCCGAGCAGCAGCAGGGCGTTGAGGGCTGATGGGGCTGGGGGACATCACCAACTCGGTGCTGGGCGGCGCCGAGGACCTCTACGACAAGGGTAAGAAGAAGGTCGGCGAGCTGGTCGACGCGGGCACGGACGAGCTGGGCGGCGCGATGGACCGCGTCGGCCTGCACGACTGGGCCGACGGTGTGGAGGACTGGGGCGACGACGTCGCCTCCGACCTGGGCGCGACCCCGGGCGAGCAGCAGCTGGACCAGACCGAGCAGCCGGACGAGCTGGTCCACGGCAAGCCGGAGAAGATCCGCGAGAGCGCGAAGCACCTGAAGGACTTCCACGGGGCCTTCGACAAGGTCGGGTCCGGCCTGAAGAAGATCGACTCGGCGGCCTGGAAGGGCGAGGGCGGCAACGCCTTCCGGGAGAAGTTCGGCGTCCACCCCACCAAGTGGGCCCACGCGGCCGAGGCATGCGGGTCGGCGGCGGACGCGCTGGAACGGTACGCCGACACGGTCACCTGGGCGCAGAAGCAGGCGGCGGAGGCCGTCGAGCTGTACAAGAAGGGGAAGAAGGCGTTCGAGGACGCGGCCGACGAGTACCAGAAGAAGGCCGACGCCTATAACGCCGAGGCGCGCGCGGGCGCGGACCCTGGTACGAAGCCGGTGCAGGACATGCAGGCGGGCAAGTCCGACCGCGACGCGGCCGCGACGAAGCTGAACGAGGCCCGCAAGCAGCGCAACAGCGCCGCCGCGGAGGCCCAGGGCAAGGTCACGGCTGCCATGGCGCACGCCCCGGCCGAGCCCCCGCCGCTGGAGCGCCTCGGTCACGACTTCACCGACGGCTACCAGGCCGCCAACACCGAACTGACCCACGTGGTCGGCGGCGCCCTGAAGGGCACGGCCGGCCTGGTCAACTTCGCCCGCGGCCTCAACCCCACCGACGCGTACAACCTGACCCACCCGGCGGCCTACCTCCAGAACGTCAACATGACGCTCTCCGGCCTGGTCTCCACGGCCACCCATCCCGAACGCACGGTCCAGGCGGCCATCGACGGTCTGAAGAAGGACCCCTCCGAGTTCGTGGGGCGGCTGATCCCCGAGCTGGTGGGCACCAAGGGGGCGGGGCTGGCGCGGGGCGGGCTGCGGCTGGCGGCGAAGGAGGGCCTGGAGTCGGCGGCGCAACGCGGCGTGCGACAGGGCATGGAGCGTGAGGCCGCCAGAGGTGTCGGGGACCCCATCCCGGAACACGAGGCAGCCAAGAACGCGCTGCGTGAAACCAGCCCGCAGGTACTGAACAAGAAATGGCCGGACACCGACGGCCGTTATTATGCCGACCGGGTGCTTGCCGGTGGCCGCCCGGACGGGGAGATCGTCTTCGCCGGTCACGGGCATCTCGAACGACTGGCCGGGGAGACAGTGGTTCCCGAGGGAACCAACATTTCCTTCTATGTGCAGCACGGTGAGCGTCTTACGGGGCTCAACGGTCTGACCGTCGAGCGGGGAGTGTATCCGGGAGGGTACGTGGAGACATTCGGGCCGGGAGAGGTCGTCCCGAACTATACGCTGGGGCCTCCGGCCGCCACGGGCGGTGGAGGTTTCAGTGTGTTCGAGAATTCGACGACCGTCGGCAGAAATGCCTCTCTGAGTGAGCTGCTGAAGCCCGGCATGGGAAATACTCACTGGGCGGCATGCCGTGAGCTGAAGTAGAATAGTCGGATGTCTAGGGAGTCATGCGTGACTGCAACAGAAAAGCGTTACTGGCTGTCGACGGCCGTGTCATTCGTCGTCTCGGGGCATGATCTGCAGCCGGAAGAGGTCACTGCTCTCCTTGGAATCGAGCCGACTGGTACGCGTAGTCCGGGACCGAGCAGGTGGAGTCGGCCGGGCGACACCGACGGACTCTGGGGAATCCGCTGCGACTCGAACCTTACTCACGACTTCCGTGAACAGTTGGCTCACGTCCTGTCCATCATGGAGAGCAAGAAGGACGAGCTGACGCGACTGGTCGGGCGCGGGTACGACGTGACCGTCGACTTCTACGGGTTTGCCGGGAACGACTGCGTCCTCACTCTCCGGCCGGACGAGGTCGAGAGAATCGCCGCCCTGGGGTTCCCCCTCAAGGTCGCGGCCAATATGAACGAGCGTTGAAATGGTGGTCAGGGAGTCAGTGGTGGGATTGAAGCCGTGGGGCAGGTTGAGTACATCCCTGGTGGTCACGGGGGAGGGCGTGCATTCTGGTCTCCTGATTTCCGCGATGCGACTCGGTGGGGATTTCTCCTTGCCGGAAGGTGTGGGTATCTATTCCGGACCCGGCTGGGCCACGCTCACCGTGCACGACCGTGACGCGGAGAGCGCCGACGAGCAGGTGACGGAACTCCTCGGATTCCTGCGCTCTCGCGAGCCGGAACTCGACGCGCTGCGGCAGGCGGGCAGGTCGGTCCAGGTCGACGTCTCGGGCGTCGGTTCCGAACCGGGATCGGGACTTCACTTCTCGCCGGCGGTACTCACCGGACTCGCCGACCTGGGAATTCCGGTCACCTTCACGACGGTCACGGAATCCGGAGCGGACCCGGAAGACCCGCTCGCCTGGCTCGACGCTTGAATCCCGGTGCGCCCTGCCCGGTACGGGACGAGAACCCCCGGGGAAGGCGGGCCGATCGCGTCATCGGCCAACGGTCATGGGATGCGCATGGGATGGGGGACCGGTCGTCGGCCCTCGAGGGCAGTCTCGGAGACGTCTCCGCGTTCTGGATTCTGTGTGACCCGAGGCAAGGGGATCGGGGCGAGCGAGAGATCGTCAAGTTCTTCGCCGACGGCGGCGACCTCGCCTACCTGTGAAGAGTGGAAGTGATGCGTGTGCTGCACGAGATCGAGGGTGTCACACAGGAGTTGGCGCGGGTGTCCGAGCGTCCCGGAATCGACTCGGGCACTCCCGTTCTTGCCTGCATCGCGGTGACTCCGGAAGGTGATGCGGAGGCTTACGCGGGCCGGCTGCGGGAAGCGCTGCGGGCGGTTCTCTCCCTCGCCGTGCAGGCGGACTTCGACCAGGAAGAGGTTCCCGTGGACGGCATCCCGGACTGGTTCCTCGGTGCCGGGCGCACCCTCGGCGCCTGGGAGATCCAGGACTGGCTCTTCCGCTTCGACCCCGAAATGGAGGCGCGCGGCTGGGAGTTCTGGGATCTCACGCGTGCTGAAGACGGCAGCGGACTGCTTCACCTGTGGCTCGACACCCGGGGTGAGCCGATGTTCTCCCGTGAGGAGCTGCGCTGGCTGCTCCACGCCTGCGGCGCGGAAGCGATTGCCGACCCGATGGTGGTCGGGGCCGACTCCTGGGCCGCGGAGATGACGATATGAACGGCGTACCCCCGACCCGCCAGGTCCGCGCGGCCTTCGACGAGCGGGTCGTCACCGTATATCAGGCGTACGGCGCCCGGATCGCGGAACCGGCCCTGCGTGCCGGGACGTTCGTCGAGCCCTTCAAGCTGACGCGGATGACGTGGATCAAGCCGTCGTTCCTGTGGATGATGTACCGCTGCGGCTGGGCGGCCAAGCCGGATCAGGAGCGGGTCCTCGCCCTCGACATCACGCGTGAGGGCTTCGAGTGGGCGCTCGCCAGCTCCTGCCTCAGCCACTTCGACCGCGCCCGCTTCGCCACCCAGGCGGACTGGCGCGAGGCGCTTCGGGCCAGTCCCGTACGGGTCCAGTGGGACCCCGAACGTGATCTCCAACTCAACCCGTTGCCGCACCGGGCGATCCAGATCGGACTGTCGGGGGAAGCGGTGCCCCGGTACGTGGCGGACTGGATCGTCTCGGTCAGGGATGTGACTCAGCTCGCCCACGAGGTGCACGGGGCCGTACGCGCGGGGGGCGAGGACGCGGCCCGCGCACTGCTTCCCGTCGAGCGGCCGTACCCGCTCTCGGACGAGCTGACGGCACGCATCGGCTGAAGCCCGAGCCCGCTGTGGGTGTGACGGGGACCGTGCTTGCCGCCGTCGGTCACCCGTTCCGCCTGCGTTCTTCGCGGCGCAGGGCCCGGCGCCACTTGCCCGGGAGGGTATGCGCCAGTTCGCCCACCTCGCAGAGCTCGTGGCCCTCGTCGGCCCGGCACCACCACACCGCCCGCTCGTCCGCGCCGGAACCCGCGTGCACTCCGGTGCGGTGTTCCGGGCACACCGGCCACACCTGCCACAGCACCGCTTGGACCGTCTCCTGGGCGGCGCCGGCCATGTCGTCGGCGACGGGGTCCGTCACGCCGTCGTGCCAGCGGCCGTCGGGCAGGGCCGCGTGGTACTGGTCCGGGATGTCCTCGTCGTCCGACGGCGTCCACACCAGCCGCACCGGCCCGGCCTCCGGCAGTGTCGCCGCCAGGTCCCGGTTCACCGCCGCCAGCGCGGCCTCCAGGTCGGGCCGGCTGCCAGGCTCGACCGGACGGGTCCACGACTCGGGCTCCGGGCCCGGGACGGCGGAGTGGTACGAGAAATGGTTCATCCGGTGATCGTCCCAGCCGCCCACCCCCGCGTGCCTCCCCATTCCGGGCGTGACGGACCGCTCACACCCGCCGTCCGGGCATGACCATCCAGCCCTCATGTACTAGAGTTATCTCGACATCGAGATATCTGCCGAAGGCGCACCGCGGCAGCCACACCGGTAAGGGTGACCTGACTTAGCCTTACCTCAGCGGATCGTCGGACCGGCGTGGCGGCAGGATGCGGTGGAACGCGCACATCAATGAAGGAGACTGTCGTGTCGGCGAACAGCTTCGACGCCCGCAGCACGCTGCAGGTGGGCGACGAGTCGTACGAGATCTTCCGGCTGGACAAGGTCGAGGGCTCGGCCCGCCTGCCCTACAGCCTGAAGGTCCTGCTGGAGAACCTGCTCCGCACGGAGGACGGCGCAAACATCACCGCCGACCACATCCGCGCCCTCGGGGGCTGGGACTCGCAGGCCCAGCCCAGCCAGGAGATCCAGTTCACGCCGGCCCGCGTGATCATGCAGGACTTCACCGGCGTCCCCTGTGTCGTGGACCTCGCCACGATGCGTGAGGCCGTGAAGGAACTGGGCGGCGACCCGGCGAAGATCAACCCCCTCGCCCCCGCCGAGCTGGTCATCGACCACTCCGTGATCGCCGACAAGTTCGGCACCGACGCCGCCTTCAAGCAGAACGTCGAGCTGGAGTACGGCCGCAACAAGGAGCGCTACCAGTTCCTGCGCTGGGGCCAGACCGCGTTCGACGAGTTCAAGGTCGTCCCCCCGGGCACCGGCATCGTCCACCAGGTCAACATCGAGCACCTGGCCCGCACCGTCATGGTCCGCGGTGGCCAGGCGTACCCCGACACCCTGGTCGGCACCGACTCGCACACCACCATGGTCAACGGCCTCGGCGTGCTGGGCTGGGGCGTCGGCGGCATCGAGGCCGAGGCCGCGATGCTCGGCCAGCCGGTCTCCATGCTCATCCCGCGCGTGGTCGGCTTCAAGCTCACCGGTGAGCTGAAGCCCGGCACCACGGCCACCGACCTGGTGCTCACCATCACCGAGATGCTGCGCCGGCACGGTGTGGTCGGCAAGTTCGTCGAGTTCTACGGCGAGGGTGTGGCCGCCACGAGCCTCGCCAACCGCGCCACCATCGGCAACATGTCGCCGGAGTTCGGCTCCACCGCCGCCGTCTTCCCGATCGACGACGAGACCCTGAAGTACCTGCGCCTTACGGGCCGCGACGAGCAGCAGGTCGCGCTGGTCGAGGCGTACGCCAAGGAGCAGGGCCTCTGGCTGGACCCGGCCGCCGAGCCCGACTTCTCCGAGAAGCTGGAGCTGGACCTCTCCACGGTCGTCCCCTCCATCGCCGGCCCGAAGCGCCCGCAGGACCGCATCGTCCTCGCGAACGCCGCCGAGCAGTTCAAGACGGACGTCCTCAACTACGTCGACGTCGTGGACGAGGCGGGCAAGGAGTCCTTCCCGGCCTCCGACTCCCCGGCCGTCGCCCCCAACGGCGCCCCGTCGAACCCGGTCACCGTGACCGCCCCCGACGGCACCACCTACGAGCTGGACCACGGTGCGGTGACGGTCGCGGCCATCACCTCCTGCACCAACACGTCGAACCCGTACGTCATGATCGCCGCCGCGCTCGTCGCGAAGAAGGCCGTGGAGAAGGGCCTGACCCGCAAGCCGTGGGTGAAGACCACCCTCGCCCCGGGCTCGAAGGTCGTCACCGACTACTTCGACAAGGCGGGCCTGACCCCGTACCTGGACAAGGTCGGCTTCAACCTCGTCGGGTACGGCTGCACCACCTGCATCGGCAACTCCGGCCCGCTGCCGGAGGAGGTCTCCCAGGCGGTCAACGAACACGACCTCGCCGTCACCTCGGTCCTGTCGGGCAACCGCAACTTCGAGGGCCGCATCAACCCCGACGTCAAGATGAACTACCTGGCCTCCCCGCCGCTGGTCGTCGCGTACGCCCTCGCGGGTTCCATGAAGGTGGACGTCACCAAGGACGCGCTCGGCACCGACCAGGACGGCAAGCCGGTCTTCCTGGCCGACATCTGGCCGACCGAGGCCGAGGTCAACGACGTCGTGGCGAACGCCATCGGCGAGGACATGTTCAACAAGTCCTACCAGGACGTCTTCGCGGGCGACGCCCAGTGGCAGGCGCTGCCGGTCCCGACCGGCAACACCTTCGAGTGGGACGCGGAGTCCACCTACGTCCGCAAGCCCCCGTACTTCGAGGGCATGGGCATGGAGCCCGCCCCGGTCACCGACATCTCCGGTGCCCGGGTGCTGGCCAAGCTGGGCGACTCGGTCACCACCGACCACATCTCCCCGGCCGGTGCCATCAAGGCCGACACCCCGGCCGGCAAGTACCTCACCGAGCACGGTGTGGAGCGTCGTGACTTCAACTCCTACGGCTCGCGCCGCGGCAACCACGAGGTCATGATCCGCGGCACCTTCGCCAACATCCGCCTGCGCAACCAGATCGCGCCGGGCACCGAGGGCGGCTACACCCGCGACTTCACCCAGGCGGACGCGCCGGTGTCGTTCATCTACGACGCCTCGCGCAACTACATCGAGCAGGGCATCCCGCTCGTCGTGCTGGCCGGCAAGGAGTACGGCTCCGGCTCGTCCCGCGACTGGGCCGCCAAGGGCACCGCGCTGCTCGGCGTCAAGGCCGTCATCGCCGAGTCCTACGAGCGCATCCACCGCTCGAACCTCATCGGCATGGGCGTCCTCCCGCTCCAGTTCCCCGAGGGCGCCACGGCGGCCTCCCTCGGCCTGACCGGCGAGGAGACCTTCTCCTTCACCGGCGTCGAGGAGCTGAACAACGGCACCACCCCGCGCACGGTCAAGGTCACCACCGACACCGGCGTGGAGTTCGACGCGGTCGTCCGCATCGACACCCCCGGCGAGGCGGACTACTACCGCAACGGCGGCATCATGCAGTACGTGCTGCGCAGCCTGATCCGCAAGTAGCAGGCGCCGCGACGGAAACGAGGGCCGTGTCCCGTACGGAGAGTACGGGGCACGGC
>NZ_JBHXLV010000018.1:0-51832 GCF_042721685.1 Streptomyces sp. NPDC058459
GGGCAGGAGAGGCACCGGGCCCCTGGAATTCAGCCGCGTCGGCCACGCGCTAGCCCGTCCCTCGTCGTCGTCGTCAGTGGTCGTCGGAATGTGCGTCCCCGCATGGTAACGATGACCGCTGTGATGAGGTGCCACGGACCGTTCCCCAAGATCGTCCCGGTGCGGCTTCCTGTCCTCTATGTCCATTAACGGCCGAAGAGTCGGTGTCCGCCGCCAGGGAGCCCTTGTGGGCGTATGGCAGACAGCCTTCGTGCCGCTCAAATGGGTGCGGTCCTGGTCGGCCGGGCCACGTACTCTCTTCTGTTGTGCCGAACCCCAACGATGACAATCCCGCTGCCCTCAGCCAGGTGCAGCAGCGCGCGGTGAGCGAGCTGCTGCGGGTGGCTCCCGTCGCCGACGACCTCGCCCGCAGTTTCCAGGAGGCCGGGTTCTCGCTCGCCCTGGTCGGCGGCTCGGTTCGTGACGCGCTGCTCGGCCGGCTGGGGAACGACCTGGACTTCACGACCGACGCCCGCCCCGAGGACGTGCTGCGGATCGTCCGGCCCTGGGCGGACGCGGTCTGGGAGGTCGGGATCGCTTTCGGCACGGTGGGTGTCCAGAAGGACGGCTACCAGATCGAGGTCACCACCTACCGGTCGGAGACGTACGACCGCACCTCGCGCAAGCCCGAGGTGTCGTACGGAGACTCCATCGAGGAGGACCTGGTCCGGCGCGACTTCACGGTCAACGCGATGGCCGTGGCCCTGCCGGAGAAGGAGTTCATCGACCCGCACGGCGGCCTGGAGGACCTCGCGGCACGGGTGCTGCGCACCCCCGGCACACCCGAGGAGTCGTTCTCCGACGACCCGCTGCGCATGATGCGAGCCGCACGGTTCGCCGCCCAGCTGGACTTCGAGGTGGACCCGGCGGTCGTCACGGCGATGACCGGGATGTCCGCGCGAATCGAGATCGTGTCGGCAGAGCGAGTCCGGGACGAGCTGAACAAGCTGCTGCTCTCCGCGTACCCGCGCACGGGACTCACCCTGCTGGTCGACACCGGACTCGCGGCCCACGTCCTGCCGGAGCTTCCGGCGCTCCGGCTTGAGCGTGACGAGCACCGTCGCCACAAGGATGTCTACGACCACTCGCTCATCGTCCTGGAGCAGGCGATCGACCTGGAGGAGAACGGCCCGGACCTCACACTCCGGCTCGCCGCACTGCTGCACGACGTCGGCAAGCCGCGTACGCGTCGCTTCGAGTCGGACGGCCGGGTCTCGTTCCACCACCATGAAGTGGTCGGCGCCAAGATGACCAAGAAGCGCATGACGGCTCTGAAGTACTCCAATGAGCTGGTGAAGGACGTCTCGCGCCTGGTCGAGCTGCACCTGCGCTTCCACGGTTACGGTGCCGGGGAGTGGACGGACTCCGCCGTCCGGCGTTATGTCCGCGACGCCGGTCCGCTGCTGGATCGGCTGCACAAGCTGACCCGCTCGGACTGCACCACGCGGAACAAGCGCAAGGCGACCACGCTGTCCCGCGCCTATGACGGGCTGGAGACACGCATCGCCGAGCTTCAGGAGCAGGAGGAGCTGGACTCCATCCGCCCCGATCTCGACGGCAACGAGATCATGAAGATCCTAGGTGTCGGCCCTGGTCCCGTCATCGGTCAGGCGTACAAGCAGATGCTGGAGCTGCGCCTGGAGTACGGCCCGATGGAGCATGACGCGGCGGCCGCGGCCCTTCAGGCGTGGTGGGCGCAGCAGCAGGACTGAGGGGCTCCGCAGATGTGTTTCACGTGAAACATGACTCGGTGGTGATGTGGTGGCTCAGCGGTGGGGTGGTGTTTCACGTGAAACACCACCATTCGCGCTGTGCCACCGCCACTCGCAGCGACCCATGGCCATGGCGACGACGCCGTAAAGCGAAGCCACGAGGATCACCAGCAGCGCCGACCGGCCGTCCGGCGGGAGCATCAGGGCAGCCACTCCGGCGGCGCCGACGAAGGCGACGTTGAAGAGGACGTCGTAGAGAGAGAAGATCCGGCCCCGGAAGCGGTCCTCGACCGATGCCTGGACGATCGTGTCCGTGGCGATCTTGGCGCCCTGGGTGACCAGGCCCAGCATGAACGCCGCCATCAACAGCGGGACCGTGGCGAACGGGAGGCCGAGCGCGGGCAGCAGGAGGGCGGCGGAGCCCGCACAGACCGCGATCCACCGCCCGGCACCGAGACGTCCCGCACTCCACGGGGTCAGCACGGCGGCCGCGAAGAACCCCGTGCCGGACACCGCCAGCACCAGCCCCAGCAGCCGGAGCCCTTCCTGCGGGGTGGTGGAGAGGCCGTACCGGCACAGCATGAGCAGCAGGACCAGCAGTGCTCCGTAGCAGAAACGCATGCAGGTCATCGCCGTGAGCGCCCAGACGGCCTCCCTGCGTCGTGGCTCGCCCAGGTACCGCACGGCCGCGAGGAGGCCGCGCGCCGTGTCGGCGAGGACGGTGCCCAGCCGGGGCAGTACCGGTGGCCGGTCGGGACCGAGCAGGGCGGGGGCCATGGTCAGGGCGGTCAGGGCCGCGCACAGATACAGCAGTGCGCCGAGCAGGACCACCGCCGCATCCGAGTCCGACACCGTGAAGCGCACACCGAAGGCCAAGGCGGCGCCGAGAGTCGCGGCCAGAGTTCCGGCGGTCGGGCACAGGGAGTTGGCCAGCACCAGTCGCTCGGTGTCGACCACCCGTGGAAGCGCCGCCGAGAGTCCCGCCAGTACGAACCGGTTGACTGCCGTGACGCACAACGCGGCGGCGTAGAACAGCCGGTCGGGCGCATGCACGGTTATCAGTACGGCGGTGGCGGCTGCCAGCAGGGCGCGCAGCACATTTCCATGGACGAAGACCTGACGCCGTCGCCAGCGGTCCAGCAGCACCCCCGCGAAGGGCCCGACCAGCGAATAGGGCAGCAGCAGGACCGCCATGGCGGAGGCGATCGCCGACGCCGAGGTCTGCTTCTCGGGGGAGAAGACGACATACGAGGCGAGCGCGATCTGGTAGACGCCGTCCGAGCCCTGGGAGAGCAGCCGGACGTACAGCAGGCGCCGGAAGTCCCGCGCGCGCAGCAGCAGGCGCAGATCACGGACGACGGGCATGGGCACAGCCTCACACATGCGGAAGGTCCCCGGGGTCGGCAGACCCCGGGGACCTTCACAGCCCTGGCAGGAGCGTTCTCGTGCGAGCGGCGGTCAGCGCTCGACGTCGCCGCGGATGAACTTCTCGACGTTCTCGCGGGCCTCGTCGTCGAAGTACTGGACCGGCGGGGACTTCATGAAGTACGAGGACGCCGACAGGATCGGGCCGCCGACGCCGCGGTCCTTGGCGATCTTCGCGGCACGCAGGGCGTCGATGATGACACCGGCGGAGTTCGGGGAGTCCCAGACCTCCAGCTTGTACTCGAGGTTCAGCGGGACGTCGCCGAACGCACGGCCCTCCAGGCGGACGTAGGCCCACTTGCGGTCGTCCAGCCACGCCACATAGTCGGACGGGCCGATGTGGACGTTCTTCTCGCCGAGGTCCCGATCAGGAATCTGGGAGGTGACGGCCTGCGTCTTGGAGATCTTCTTGGACTCCAGGCGCTCGCGCTCGAGCATGTTCTTGAAGTCCATGTTGCCGCCGACGTTCAGCTGCATGGTGCGGTCCAGGATCACACCGCGGTCCTCGAACAGCTTCGCCATCACGCGGTGCGTGATGGTGGCACCGACCTGCGACTTGATGTCGTCACCGACGATCGGCACGCCGGCCTCGGTGAACTTGTCCGCCCACTCCTTGGTGCCGGCGATGAAGACCGGAAGGGCGTTGACGAAGGCGACCTTGGCGTCGATGGCGCACTGGGCGTAGTACTTCGCCGCGTCCTCGGAACCCACGGGCAGGTAGCAGACCAGAACGTCGACCTGCTTGTCCTTCAGGACCCGCACGATGTCGACCGGCTCGGCGTCCGACTCCTCGATGGTCTCGCGGTAGTACTTGCCGAGACCGTCGAGGGTGTGGCCGCGCTGGACGGTGACACCGCTGGAGGGCACGTCGCAGATCTTGATGGTGTTGTTCTCGGAGGCGCCGATGGCGTCCGTGAGATCGAGGCCGACCTTCTTGGCGTCCACGTCGAAGGCCGCGACGAACTCGACGTCCCGCACGTGGTAGTCGCCGAACTGGACGTGCATCAGGCCGGGCACCTTGGCCGCCGGGTCGGCGTCCTTGTAGTACTCGACTCCCTGAACCAGCGACGCGGCGCAGTTGCCGACACCGACGATGGCTACGCGAACCGAACCCATTCCGGTTGCTCCCTGTGTGTACGAGTGAGGCCCTGACGGACCATCACGTGGCGGTGTCGCCGGACGTATCCGTCCCCGGAAGATCCCCGGGACGGGGCAGGCCGCCCGTCGATCCAGATGTGTTGTCCTGCTGAGCGGTTTCGCCGGACTCGGGACCCTTCCGGTCCCGTCCGGCCCGCTCGCTCTCGATGAGCTCGTTCAGCCAGCGCACTTCGCGCTCCACGGACTCCATTCCGTGGCGCTGGAGCTCGAGCGTGTAGTCGTCGAGGCGCTCCCGCGTGCGTGCCAGGGAGGCGCGCATCTTCTCCAGGCGCTCCTCCAGGCGGCTGCGCCGGCCCTCCAGCACGCGCATGCGCACATCGCGTGAGGTCTGCCCGAAGAAGGCGAACCGGGCAGCGAAGTGCTCGTCCTCGTATGCGTCGGGGCCGGTCTGCGACAGGAGTTCCTCGAAGTGCTCCTTACCTTCGGCCGTCAACCGATAGACGATCTTCGCGCGGCGTCCGGTGAGAGGGGCGGCCAGAGCGTCTTCATGGGTGTTGCCCGGTTCCTCGATCAACCAGCCGTTGGTGACCAGCGTTTTGAGGCAGGGATAGAGCGTTCCGTAGCTGAACGCCCGGAACACACCCAGGGACGTGTTGAGTCGCTTGCGCAGCTCATAGCCGTGCATCGGCGACTCGCGCAGCAGCCCGAGCACGGCGAACTCGAGGATGCCGGAACGACGGCTCATGATCGCCTCCTCTCGGTGCACAGCGCGTTTATCTCGCTCTGATGTATCGACTCGATACATCATGACGATAGAACGCCCCCCGGCGTGCGACAAGAGGGGCGATGGTGAACGGGATCACATCACCGATTCACACGAGGCAAGTTGCCTGTTTTGGGGTGAACTTCGGGACTCAGAGGTTTTGGCGGTGCGTAGTCTGTGCGGCATGCACAACACCGGGAACCAAGGGGCGCTTGGGGAGCGTCATGATCCTCGGTGCGGTACGGGTGAATGCAGCAACGACCGCATCCGTACTTCGGGGGGACCGGAAACCAGTCGCTGTTTCCAGGCGCGCACGGATGCGCCTGCCCGAGGAGTAATCGTTCGATGAGCGAGCACCGTCGCAAACCGCCGCAGCCGCAGGGAGGCGGACGTGCCGCGGCCCGACGCGGCCAGTCCGGCCCGCCCTCCGGCCGCTCCGCGGCACCGCGAGGCGCCAACGGGGCCTCTTCCGACTCCTACGGGTCTGGTTCCCATGGACCGGACTCCTACGGCTCTGGGGGTGAGGGGCGTGATTACGGCGGCCGTGCCGAGGCGCGTCGGGCCGCCCAGAGAGGCGGCGGCCGTCGCCGGGGCGCCGACAACGCTTCCTCGGGCAGCGGCCGGGGCCATGACCCGGGACCGCCCGGCAAGCCCCGGTTCATCGACTATCCCCGCGTGGGCAAGGACGGCTGGCGCCGCTGGGTGCCCTCCTGGCGACTGGTCACGGGCCTTAGTATCGGGTTCGTCGGCAGCATGGTCGTCCTGGCCGGCGTGGGCTACGCGCTGGTCCGCATCCCCAGCGAGAACGACGCCGCAAAGTCGCAGAACAACGTCTACTACTGGGGCGACGGAACCCAGATGGTGGCCACGGGCACCGGTGTGAACCGGCAGAATCTCAAGATCGAGAACATCCCCAAGGCCATGCAGGACGCGGTGATCTCCGCGGAGAACAAGAGCTTCTACAAGGACTCGGGCGTCGACCCCATGGGTATCGCGCGGGCCCTGGCGAACATGGCGCGCGGTGGTCAGACCCAGGGTGGTTCCACGATCACCCAGCAGTTCGTCAAGAACACGTACCTCAGCCAGGACCAGACGCTCACCCGCAAGTTCACCGAGATGTTCATCTCCGTGAAGGTGGGCACACAGCTCAACAAGAACGAGATCATGCAGGGCTACCTGAACACCTCGTACTACGGGCGTGGCGCATACGGCATCCAGGCGGCCGCGCAGACGTACTACGGCAAGGACGCCAAGGATCTGTCCGCCAGCCAGTGCGCGGTTCTCGCCGCCCTGCTGAAGGGCCCCACGTACTACGACCCGGCAGGCAACGCGGATCTCGACAAGAACGCGACGCAGCAGGCGAACACCGCGCGCTCCCAGGGGCGCTGGCGCTGGATTCTCGATGAGATGCACAAGGACGGGCACCTCACCGACGCGCAGTACCAGCAGGCGGTCGGCAAGTACCCTCCGCCGCAGGGCCGCAAGGCGACCCGGGGCATGAGCGGCCAGATCAGCTACATGGTCGACACCGCGAAGAAGTACGTCCTGAACCACTCCACCATCACGGAGGCGAAGTTCGACCAGGGCGGCTATCAGATCTACACGACCTTCCAGAAGGCCAAGGTCGATGCCCTGACCGCGGCCGTGAAGAAGATCCAGAAGGCCCGGCTGAAGCCCGAGACCGAGAAGCTGGACAAGTACGTCCAGTTCGGCGCGGCCTCGGTGGTGCCCAACGACGGTGCGATCGTCGCCCTCTACGGCGGCGACGGCTACGAGAACGGCCACTTCACCAACAACGCCGACACCTCCGGCGTCCCGGTGGGCTCGACATGGAAGCCCTATGTACTGGCGGCGGCCATGCAGGACGGCACGTACAACTCCAACGGTCAGGGCATCTCCCCGTTGAGCAAGTACAACGGCAACGACCACCTCAAGGTCCGCCGGCCCGACGGCTCGTACTACCTGAACAAGGACAACTCGACCTTCTTCCAGGCCAACGAGAGCAAGTACCCCTGGGGTTACATCAGTCTGCGCAAGGCGATGGAGAAGTCGATCAACACCCCGTTCGTGCAGCTCGGTGTCGATGTCGGCATGTCGAAGGTCAGGGACATGGCCCGTTCCACCGGCATCCTGCAGACCAGCATGGCCAGGGATCTGAACCCGTCCTTCGCCATCGGTACCTCCACCCCGAGCGCGATCCGGATGGCGGACTCCTACGCGACGTTCGCGGCGTCCGGCAAACAGGCGGAGCCCTACTCGGTCACCGCGGTCAAGACGGACGGTCAGGACCTGCCGGGCTTCGCCAAGCCGAAGCCCAAGCAGGCGATGGACGCCAACATCGCCAACAACGTCACCGACGTGCTGCAGAACGTGATCCAGAACGGCACCGGCATAAACGCGCGAGCCCTAGGTCGCACGGCCGCCGGAAAGACGGGTACCACCGACGAGAACAAGTCGGCCTGGTTCGTCGGGTACACCCGGCAGCTCTCCACCTCGGTGGCGATGTTCCGTGAGAACCCCAAGGACCACAGGCTGCTGTCGATGAACGGCACGGCTGGCACGGACTCCATCCATGGTGGTGACATCCCGACCTCGGTCTGGACGGAGTACATGCTGGCCGCGCTGAAGGGCAAGAACGACCCGGGCTTCCCGGACGCGATCAAGATCGGCAAGATCCACAACGAGTCCGGCGCTCCGACGCCGACGCCGACGCCGACGCCGAGCGTCACGCCCACCCCGACTCCCACCGAGGCCCCGAGCCCGTCGCCGAGTCAGACCACGACGCCCCCGCCGTCGCCCTCCCCGACCGAGACCTGCCGGTTCTTCTGCAACGACGTCGGTGGCACCGGTACCGGCCCTGGTGGCGTGGACGGCGGAGCCACTTCGTCGCCGTCCGATTCCACCTCACCCGGAGCCGGCAATGTCCGGGGCAACACCAACGCCGGAGCGGGCGGGAACGACGGCGGAGGCTTCTTCGGAGGCCAGGACGGACAGTAGGACCGTCTGCCCGATCAGCGGTCATTTCGACCGGCACGGGTGTTTCACGTGAAACGAGGGCCGTCGCACCCATCAGGTGCGGCGGCCCTCGGCGTTTCACCGAGCGAGTACGGCAGGATGTGCCCCATGCCCAGTGCAGAGACGACGCCCGCGCGTGTGCGTGAACCGGAGACGGTACGACCGACGCGGGAGGACGACATCGCCGCGGCCGGCAGCGAGCTGATCGGCGGCCCCCTCGGGCGACGCGCCCTGACCGGCATGTCCTGGTGGACGCCGGTCCGGGTCGTCGCGCTCGTGGCGATCAGCATGTTCGCTCTCGGACTCGTCCAGAAGGCGCCCTGCTACGACGGTGCCTGGTTCTTCGGCGCCAGCTCGCAGTACACGCACGCCTGCTACTCGGACATCCCCCACCTCTTTCAGGGGCGGGGCTTCGCCGACGGGCTCGTGCCGTACTTCGACAAGCTGCCCGGCGACATGGACTACCTCGAGTACCCGGTGCTGACCGGGGTGTTCATGGAGGCCGCCTCCTGGCTCACGCCGGGCAGCGGGAGCATCCAGCGGCAGGAGCAGTGGTACTGGTTCGTCAACGCCGGGATGCTGATGGTCTGCGCGGCCGTCATCGCCGTCAGCGTCAGCCGGACCCACCGCCGCCGTCCCTGGGACGGACTGCTCCTCGCCCTCGCGCCCGCTTTCGTGCTGACCGCCACCATCAACTGGGACCTCCTCGCGGTGGCTCTGACGGCCGCCGCGATGCTGATGTGGTCGCGTGGCCGCGCGGTCGCCTTCGGTGTGCTCCTGGGCCTTGCCACGGCCGCCAAGCTCTATCCCCTCGTCCTGCTCGGCCCGCTGCTGGTCCTGTGCTGGCGGGCGGGCAAGTGGCGGGAGTTCTTCCAGGCGGTCGCCGGCGCGGCGGGCGCCTGGCTCGTGGTGAACCTGCCGGTGATGCTGTTCGCCTTCGAGGGCTGGTCGAAGTTCTACCGGTTCAGCCATGACCGGGGCATCGACTTCGGCTCGTTCTGGCTGATCTGGTCGCAGAACTCCGGCCACCCGCCGAGCATCGATTTCGTGAACACCACCGCCAGTGCCCTGGTGGTGGTGTCCTTCCTCGGCATCGCGGCACTGACGTTCACCGCACCGCGCCGGCCGCGCTTCGCCCAGCTGGCCTTCCTGATGGTGGCGGCCTTCGTGCTCACCAACAAGGTCTACTCCCCCCAGTACGTGCTGTGGCTGGTGCCGCTGGCGGTCCTCGCCCGGCCCAAGTGGCGGGACTTCCTGATCTGGCAGGCGTGCGAGGTGGCGTACTTCCTCGGCATCTGGCTGTACCTCGCGTACACGACCAGCGGAGACGCGCACAAGGGACTGCCCACCGAGGGCTACCACTGGGCGATCGCCCTGCACCTGCTGGGCACGCTGTACCTGTGCGCCGTCGTGGTGCGGGACATCCTCCGGCCGGAGCGCGACGTGGTGCGACGGTCCGGGGACGACGATCCCTCAGGGGGTGTGCTCGACGGTGCGCCCGACCACTTCGTCCTGTGCGGACTCCGGCACCCGGAGCCCGACGCGCCCGAGGAGTCGTCCCGGACGGACTGGGGCGGGCCGGACCCACTGCCCCACGAGAAGCGTTCGCTCTGAGCGAACGGGCTTCGCGGTCATCAGGACGCGGACAGGGACGGGATGCGGGAAAGGCCGTGCACGACACTTCGTGCACGGCCTTCTCATTCGTCT
This sequence comes from Streptomyces sp. NPDC058459, assembly GCF_042721685.1. Classification (NCBI taxonomy): domain Bacteria; kingdom Bacillati; phylum Actinomycetota; class Actinomycetes; order Kitasatosporales; family Streptomycetaceae; genus Streptomyces; species Streptomyces sp. NPDC058459. Next base: position 9,760 of record NZ_JBHXLV010000018.1, read on the forward strand.
CGGCCCGGCCGAACGGTCCCGGGGTCCTAGCGGTCCACGATCCGGTCGAACGTCGTGGTGGTGTGCCGCAGGTGGGCCACCAGCTCGTCGCCCACCTTCGGCTCGGGAGCGTCGGAGGGGACGAAAAGGATCGACACCTGCATGTGCGGCGGCTCGGCGAACCAGCGCTGCTTGCCGCCCCACACGAACGGCGCGAGGTTGCGGTTCACCGTGGCGAGGCCGGCCCGCGCCACGCCCTTGGCGCGCGGCATGACGCCGTGCAGTGCCTTCGGGGCCTCCAGGCCCACCCCGTGCGACGTACCGCCCGCGACGACCACCAGGAAGCCGTCCGAGGCCGCCTTCTGCTGCCGGTAGCCGAAGCGGTCGCCCTTGGTCACCTTCGTGACGTCCAGGACGGCTCCCCGGTACTCGGTCGCGTCGTGGTCGCCCAGCCAGAGCCGGGTGCCGATCCGGGCCCGGAAGCGGGTCTGCGGGAACTGCTGCTGAAGCCGGGCCAGTTCATCGGCCTTGAGATGGCTGACGAACATCGTGTGCAGCGGCAGCCGGGCCGCGCGCAGCCGGTCCATCCACCCGATGACCTCCTCGACGGCGTCCGAGCCGTCGGTGCGGTCCAGCGGCAGATGGATGGCGAAACCCTCCAGCCGGACGTTCTCTATGGCCTGGTGAAGCTGCGGCAGATCCTGCTCGCTGATGCCGTGCCGCTTCATCGAGGACATCACCTCGATGACGACACGGGCACCCACCAGGCCGTACACACCGTCGACCGACGACACCGAGCGGACCACCCGGTCCGGCAGCGGCACCGGCTCCTCGCCGCGCCGGTACGGGGTCAGCACGAGCAGGTCGCCGCTGAACCAGTCCTTGATGCGCGCGGCCTCGTACGTGGTGCCGACGGCGAGCATGTCCGAGCCCAGCCGCGTCGCCTCCTCCGCGAGCCGTTCGTGGCCGAAGCCGTAACCGTTGCCCTTGCAGACCGGGACGAGTCCCGGGAACTGCTCCTGCACGTGCTTGTGGTGCGCACGCCAGCGCGCGGTGTCGACGTAGAGCGTGAGCGCCATGGCCGGACCCGGAACCTTTCTCGTGGCTGCGGTGGATTCAGAGGGAGGTTCCCCGCGCGGTGTGCGGGGACCGGTGGACGGTGAAGCCTTGTGAAGGCTATGGAACCAGAAGGCGGGGCGGGCGGCCGCCCGCCGGTCAGCGCCGCGACATGTAGATGTCGAGCGCCTTGTGCAGCAGCTTGTTCAGCGGGAAGTCCCATTCGCCGAGGTACTCGGCCGCCTGGCCGCCGGTACCGACCTTGAACTGGATCAGGCCGAACAGGTGGTCCGTCTCGTCCAGCGAGTCGGAGATGCCGCGCAGGTCGTAGACGGTGGCGCCGAGCGCGTAGGCGTCGCGCAGCATCCGCCACTGCATGGCGTTGGAGGGCCGGACCTCACGGCCGATGTTGTCGGAGGCGCCGTAGGAGTACCAGACGTGGCCGCCGACGATCAGCATGGTGGCCGCTGACAGGTTCACGCCGTTGTGACGGGCGAAGTACAGCCGCATCCGGTTGGGGTCCTCGGTGTTGAGGGCCGTCCACATGCGCTGGAAGTACGACAGGGGGCGCGGCCGGAAGTGGTCGCGCACCGCGGTGATCTCGTACAGCCGCTGCCACTCCTCCAGGTCCTGGTAACCGCCCTGGACGACCTCGACGCCGGCCTTCTCGGCCTTCTTGATGTTGCGGCGCCACAGCTGGTTGAACTGCCTGTGGACCTCTTCCAGTGAGCGGTTGGCCAGCGGCACCTGGAAGATGTAGCGCGGCTGCACATCGCCGAAGCCCGCGCCGCCGTCCTCGCCCTGCTGCCAGCCCATGCGGCGCAGCTTGTCGGCCACCTCGAAGGCGCGCGGCTCGATGAAGTCGGCCTCCATGTCGCGCAGCCGCTTCACGTCCGGGCTCTGGATGCCCTTCTTGATGGTCTCCGCGTTCCAGCGGCGAATGATCACCGGCGGGCCCATCTTGACCGAGAACGCGCCCTGTTGCTTGAGATGGGCCAGCATCGGCTGGAGCCAGTCCTCCAGGTTCGGCGAGAACCAGTTGATGACCGGGCCCTCGGGGAGATACGCGAGGTAGCGCTTGATCTTGGGCAACTGACGGTAGAGGACCATACCGGCGCCGACCATGTCACCGGTGCGCTCGTCGAACCAACCGAGGCTTTCCGAACGCCACTCCGCCTTCACATCGGCCCATGCCGGGACCTGCATGTGGCTGGCCGACGGCAGGCTCTGGATGTACGCCAGATGCTGCTCGCGGCTGATGGTCCTCAGGGTCAGACTCATGTCGGGGCGCTCCTCGGGCTGGGGTGTCCCCATGGGATCAGGGGCTCCGGCTCTCGCGCCGAAGCCTACTGCGCCCTGTGAGCGCCCCGAATAGGGCGTACAGCACCCGTGTTGCGGCCCGCTGGCGGGCCGGAACACTCGCCGGTGCCCGTGAGGTCGTCGTGGACGGCGGGCCGGTCGCGTCAGCTGCCGATGAGGCCCCCGAAGAGACCGCCGTTGGCCATGCCGATCAGGAAGCCGATGCCGGAGGCGCCGAGCCCCACGATCAGGCCGAAGCGTTCCCGCGTGGTGATCGAGACCCACTGTCCGTACGCGCCGGTGAGCAGGCCGACCAGGCCGGCCCAGGAGGCGACGAGGTGGAGCCCGCCCATGAAGCACGTGACGAAGGACAGCAGGCCCAGGACGAGCGTCACCACCGTCAGGGTGTCCTGGAGCGGATGGGGCTTGCCGTCGCTGGCGAAGAGGGAGCCGGCGCTGGTCGGTCGCAATGCCTGGGTCATGAGGCACCTCCTGCGGATCGCGGCGCACTGTAGCGCCCTACACACCCGATGTGTACAGATTGAGGGCTCCTGGGGCCGGATTTCAACCGGAAGCGGGTGGGCGGGTAGTGTGTAACGTCTGCACCGGTGTCTGTCCTGGCCCGTCGCGGCCCACTGTGGACGGTTCCTCGCGGAGCCTCCGACTGTCAGTGGTGGCCGATACCGTTGCGTACGCATCACGACCCTCCTGCCACGGAACGACCGTGGCCGCTGAGTCCAAAGGAGGTGGGTTCCACATGCGTCACTACGAGGTGATGGTCATCCTCGACCCCGATCTCGAGGAGCGTTCTGTCTCCCCGCTGATCGAGAACTTCCTCTCTGTCGTCCGCGATGGCGGCGGCAAGGTGGAAAAGGTCGACACCTGGGGCCGTCGTCGTCTCTCGTACGAGATCAAGAAGAAGCCCGAGGGCATCTACTCGGTCATCGACCTGCAGGCCGAGCCTGCGGTCGTCAAGGAGCTCGACCGCCAGATGAACCTGAACGAGTCGGTCCTCCGGACCAAGGTCCTCCGCCCCGAGATGCACTGAGCTCTCCCGCTCAGCTGATCTCGGGATTCGAGTAGCAGCAACCAAGCAGCCAGAGCAATCCCGCCGAGAGGTTCCCCCATGGCAGGCGAGACCGTCATCACGGTCATCGGCAATCTTGTCGACGACCCCGAGCTGCGCTTCACCCCCTCCGGTGCGGCGGTCGCAAAGTTCCGCGTCGCGTCCACTCCCCGCACCTTCGACCGTCAGACCAATGAGTGGAAGGACGGCGAGGGCCTGTTCCTGACCTGCTCGGTCTGGCGTCAGGCGGCGGAGAACGTCGCGGAGTCGCTCCAGCGAGGCATGCGCGTCATCGTGCAGGGCCGGCTGAAGCAGCGGTCCTACGAGGACCGCGAGGGCGTCAAGCGCACGGTCTACGAGCTGGACGTCGAGGAAGTCGGCCCCAGCCTGCGCAACGCGACGGCGAAGGTCACCAAGACCTCCGGCGGCGCCCGTAGCGGCGGCCAGGGCGGTTACGGCGGCGGTGGCAACCAGGGCCAGGGTGGCGGCGGCTGGGGCGGTGGCTCCGGCGGCAGCCAGGGCGGCTCCCAGGCCGACGACCCGTGGGCTTCCGGCGCTCCCGCCGGTGGCAGCCAGGGCGGCGGCTGGGGCGGTGGCTCCGGTTCCGGTTCCGGCGGCGGTGGCGGCTACTCGGACGAGCCCCCCTTCTAAGGGCTCGCATCCCCACTTCTTGATCACACAGGAGAAACACCATGGCGAAGCCGCCTGTGCGCAAGCCTAAGAAGAAGGTCTGCGCTTTCTGCAAGGACAAGGTCACGTACGTGGACTACAAGGACACGAACATGCTGCGGAAGTTCATTTCCGACCGCGGCAAGATCCGTGCCCGCCGCGTGACCGGCAACTGCACGCAGCACCAGCGTGACGTCGCCACGGCCGTCAAGAACAGCCGTGAGATGGCGCTGCTGCCCTACACGTCCACCGCGCGCTAAGGAAGGGTGACTTACACATGAAGATCATCCTCACCCACGAGGTCTCCGGCCTCGGTGCCGCCGGCGACGTCGTCGACGTCAAGGACGGGTACGCCCGCAACTACCTGATCCCGCGGAAGTTCGCTATCCGCTGGACCAAGGGTGGCGAGCAGGACGTGGCGCAGATCCGCCGCGCCCGCAAGATCCACGAGATCCAGACCATCGAGCAGGCCAACCAGATCAAGGGCCGGCTCGAGGGTGTCAAGGTCCGTCTGGCCGTTCGCTCCGGCGACGCCGGTCGTCTCTTCGGTTCCGTCACCCCGGCCGACATCGCTTCGGCGATCAAGGCTTCCGGTGGCCCCGAGGTCGACAAGCGCCGCATCGAGCTGACCGCTCCGATCAAGACCCTGGGCGCATACGAGACGTCCGTGCGTCTGCACCCCGAGGTCGCCGCCAAGGTGACCCTCGAGGTCGTCGCGGCCTGATCGCCGTGACCACTCGGCTCGTTTGAGCTGGAGAGGGGCCGCATCCTTTCGGGGATGCGGCCCCTTTCTCATGCGCGCATGGGCTCAGGGCAGGGCAGACCGGCACGCGGGCCACGAGCACGTTTCACGTGAAACGGTCAGCAAGTCGCGTGAATCTGTCAGCGGGTCGCACCCGTCACGATCCACCGGCCGGACCGAGTACGTACCCAGAGAGTCGCCATCCGGACCGTCATCATCAGCGTCATGGCCGCCCAGATCGCTGTGAGGCCGCCGCCCAGCGCGGGCACGAGCAGGGCGACCGGGGTGAACACCGCCAGCGTGAGCACCATGGCCCACGCCAGATAGGGCCCGTCGCCCGCGCCCATCAGCACCCCGTCCAGCACGAAGACCACACCGCAGATGGGTTGGGAGAGCGCGACCACCAGGAGCGCGGGCAGTGCCACGTCCTTGACCCCGGCGTCACTGGTGAACAGTGGCAGGAAGAGTGGCCGCGCCGCTACCACGAGCACGCCGAGTACGACACCGGTGGCGATGCCCCACTGCACCATCCGGCGGCAGACCGCGTGAGCGCCGGCCGCGTCGTCGGCGCCCAGATAGCGGCCGATGATCGCCTGCCCGGCGATGGCGATCGCGTCCAGGGCGAAGGCCAGCAGACTCCACAGGGACAGCACGATCTGGTGCGCGGCGATGTCGGCGTCGCCGAGGCGGGCTGCCATCGCGGTGGCGATCATGAGGATGGCGCGCAGGGACAGCGTGCGGACCAGCAGCGGTACGCCGGCCTGTGCCGAGGCCCGGATGCCGGCGAGGTGCGGACGCAGGGATGCCCCGTGCCGTCGCGCACCCCGGACGACCACCCAGAGATAGATGGCGGCCATGCCGCACTGCGCGATCACAGTGCCCCAGGCGGAACCCGCTATGCCGAGCCCGGCGCCGTAGACGAGCACGGCGTTGAGGGCGGCATTGGCGATGAAGCCGCCGACGGCGACGTACAGCGGGGTCCGGGTGTTCTGCAGTCCGCGCAGCACACCGGTGGCGGCCAGCACGGCCAGCATGGCCGGGATGCCGAGGGCGGAGACACGCAGATAGGTGGTGGCGTAGGGAGTCGCGGTGGCGGACGCGCCGAAGAGGTCCACGATGCCGGGTGCGAGTGGAACGGCGACAGCGATGACGACGGCGCCGATGAGCAGCGCCAGCCAGATTCCGTCCATGCCCTGGCGGATCGCGGCGCGTATGTCGCCCGAGCCGACGCGGCGGGAGACCGCCGCCGTGGTGGCGTAGGCGAGGAAGACGAAGATGCTCACGGCGGTGGTGAGGAGCGCCGAGGCGACGCCGAGACCGGCGAGCTGTGCGGTGCCGAGATGGCCCACGATCGCGCTGTCGGCCATGACGAAGAGAGGCTCGGCGACGAGCGCGCCGAAGGCCGGAAGAGCGAGGGCCACGATCTCCTGGTCGTGGTGTCGCCTGGTGGCCTTGGGGATCGCGGCAGCCTGTGTCATGCGCATCAATCTAATCGTCCACAGGTAAGAGATGTAAATGCCTTTGGACCCTTACTCCAGCTTTCGAGGTGCATGGTTTCGCGCGGCGTTCGAGGTGATCTTGGTCCGAGTGGGAAAGTTTTTCTTCTGCACAGCCTGTGAGAGGTAAACGTGCAGGTCAGTCAGGTGTCAGTGAGGGGGGTGAGGTCTTGTTCACAGGACTGTCCACCGGGTCGTGCACAGGTTTCGGCGAGTTCTCCACAGCATCTGGGCCGTCGTCCACATGGCCTGTGGATAACCAGATTGGCTGACGGTGCCGGGGGGCCTACCGTGGTCCGGCGCCCGCTCCCCCTCCCGGCCGTGGAAACGTCACATATCCGACGTGCCGGAAGCGGAGTTGGGCCTCTCATTTTGTCAGTGCCGTGCCGTAGAACAGAGGGCACGGCGAGGTCAGTCCGCTCCGGCGGACGGGAGGAGGTGGCTCGGTGAGCATTTCCGAGCCCTTGGACGATCCGTGGGCCGACAGCGGTCCCAGCGATCGTCTCCCCGCCTCCCGGCGCCGCGGTGACTCGGGCCGCGGCCGTGACGAGCAGCATGAGCGCGGCCGCGAGAACGGCGGCTGGGACGACGGGGGCTCCACCTTCGAGCGGGTGCCGCCGCAGGACCTGGACGCCGAGCAGTCCGTGCTGGGCGGCATGCTGCTGTCCAAGGACGCCATCGCCGATGTCGTCGAGATCCTCAAGGGCCACGACTTCTACAAGCCGGCGCACGAGACGATCTACACGGCGATCCTCGACATCTACGCCAAGGGTGAGCCGGCCGACCCCATCACCATCGCGGCCGAACTCACCAAGCGCGGTGAGATCAACAAGGTCGGTGGGGCCGCCTATCTGCACACCCTCGTCCAGACGGTGCCGACCGCGGCGAACGCCGAGTACTACGCGGAGATCGTCCACGAACGGGCAGTCCTGCGTCGTCTGGTGGAGGCAGGCACCCGCATCACCCAGATGGGATACGCGGCCGACGGCGACGTCGACGAGATCGTCAACAGCGCCCAGGCCGAGATTTACGCGGTCACCGAGCAGCGCACCAGCGAGGACTACCTGCCGCTCGGCGACATCATGGAAGGCGCCCTCGACGAGATCGAGGCGATCGGCTCGCGCAGCGGCGAGATGACCGGTGTGCCCACCGGGTTCACCGACTTCGACTCGCTGACCAACGGGCTGCATCCCGGCCAGATGATCGTCATCGCGGCGCGTCCCGCCATGGGCAAGTCGACGCTGGCGCTGGACTTCGCGCGGGCCGCGTCGATCAAGCACAACCTCCCGAGCGTGGTCTTCTCGCTCGAAATGGGCCGCAACGAGATCGCCATGCGTCTGCTGTCCGCAGAGGCCCGTGTCGCCCTCCACCACATGCGGTCCGGCACGATGACCGACGAGGACTGGACGCGCCTGGCCCGCCGGATGCCGGACGTGTCGGCCGCGCCGCTCTACATCGACGACTCCCCGAACCTGTCGATGATGGAGATCCGCGCGAAGTGCCGCCGGCTGAAGCAGCGCAACGACCTGAAGCTGGTCGTCATCGACTACCTCCAGCTGATGCAGTCCGGTGGCTCCAAGCGGGCCGAGAGCCGACAGCAGGAGGTCTCGGACATGTCCCGTAACCTCAAGCTCCTCGCCAAGGAGCTGGAGATCCCGGTCATCGCGCTCTCACAGCTGAACCGTGGCCCCGAGCAACGCACCGACAAGAAGCCCATGGTCTCCGACCTGCGTGAGTCCGGCTCCATCGAGCAGGACGCCGACATGGTCATCCTGCTGCACCGCGAGGACGCCTACGAGAAGGAGTCCCCCCGCGCGGGCGAGGCCGACCTGATCGTCGCCAAGCACCGAAACGGCCCCACGGCCACGATCACGGTGGCCTTCCAGGGCCACTACTCCCGCTTCGTGGACATGGCCCAGACCTGACCGGTGCCGACCGAGGCAATATGGGCTCGACGTGTTCCCTTCCAGCCGGTGGACTGGGCACATGACGACATCGCACGAAGAGCTGCTTCCCGCGACCCGCAGGGCGTTGACGCACCGGATCGCCGTCGCGCAGGCCGAGGGGCGGGCGCCGTCGCTCGTCGCCGCGGTGGTGCGCGGGGGCAGGGTGGTGTGGCACGGTGCGCGGACCTCGGTGGACGGGCACGGGCCGGACGAGGACGTGCAGTACCGGATCGGCTCCATCAGGGCAACCGCGCTGTCAGAGGCTCAGCTTGAAGCCTTCGTGGGAGGCCGTGAAGCCCAGCCGCTCATAGAAGCGGTGAGCGTCGGTGCGCGTCTTGTCGGAGGTCAGCTGCACCAGGTGGCAGCCGAGGCGGCGCGAGGTGTCGACGGCCCACTGGATCAGCTCGGTGCCGAGTCCGCTGCCGCGCTCGTCCGCGTGGACCCGTACGGCCTCGATGAGGGAACGGGTGGCGCCTTTGCGGGAGAGCCCGGGGATGATCGTGAGCTGGAGTGTCCCGATGACCCGGCCATCCCGGACCGCTGCGACGAGGTGCTGGTTCGGGTCGGTGTCCAGGCGCTCGAAGGCCGTCAGGTAGGGCGTCAGGTCGTCGGGTGATTCACGCTGTGCGCCCAGGGGGTCGTCGGCGAGCATGGCCACGATCGCCGGGACATCGTCCGAGGTCGCGGGCCTTATGTCGAGGTCGGTCATGGGGCGCAGCCTATGCGGGGACGTGCAGCGACTCCACGGCCCTGACCAGCGGGGCGAGTTCGGGAGTCAGGGCCGCCGCGTCCAGTGCCCCGCGCAGTGCGGCGTCATTGGTCGGGCGTGCCTTCTCCAGCAGCTCCAGACCGGTCTCGGTGACATTGGTGTAGATGCCCCGGCGGTCGGTGGGGCACAGATAGCGCTCCAGCAGGCCACGGTCCTCCAGACGGGTAACCAGTCGGGTGGTGGCGCTCTGGCTGAGGACGACGGCGTCGGCGACCTGCCTCATCTGCAGATGCCCGCCGTCACCGTCGTGCTGCCTGCTGAGCACATCGAGCAGGGAGTACTCGCGCACGCTCAGCTCATGCTGCGTCTGGAGGGCGCGCTCGATGTGCGCCTCGATCCTCCCGTGCAGCAGAGACAGGGCGCACCAGCCCTGCGCGAGAGCGGTGAGCGCGGGGTCCGTCGCTGTCATGGGTGTTCCTCCGTCCCGGAGCGGCTGACTCCAGAGTAGACCACGGCCGCAATAGCCAGCGATTGCCTTTAGCGCGCGTCTGCAATTATTGTGGACACACGCAAAGCGCTCTTGCAATCTTTTGGAAGGTGTACCCCCTTATGCCTCTCGCGCTTCTGGCCCTGGCGATCGGGGCCTTCGGAATCGGCACGACCGAGTTCGTGATCATGGGTCTGCTGCCGCAGGTCGCGGGTGACTTCGGCGTCTCCATCCCCACCGCGGGCCTGCTCGTCACCGGCTACGCCCTCGGCGTGGTGATCGGCGCTCCGCTGATGACCGTGCTCGGCACCAAGGTCTCGCGCAAGCGGATGCTGATGGTGCTGATGGGCCTGTTCATCGCGGGCAACCTGCTCTCGGCCGTCGCCCCCGTCTTCGCGGTCATGCTGATCGGACGGGTGGTCGCTTCCCTCGCCCATGGAGCCTTCTTCGGCATCGGCTCGGTCGTCGCGGCCGAGCTGGTGGCACCGCAGAAGAAGGCCGGCGCCATCGCCATGATGTTCACGGGGCTGACCGTCGCCAATGTGATCGGCGTCCCGCTGGGCACACTCATCGGGCAGCAGATCGGCTGGCGCGTGACCTTCGGCATCGTCGCCGTCCTCGGTTTGATCGGCCTCGCGGGGATCGCCAAGCTCGTGCCCGAGATGCCCAGGTCCGAGGGCGTGCAGCTGCGGCATGAGCTGGCCGCTTTCAAGAACGCCCAGGTCCTGCTGGCCATGGCAATGACCGTGCTCGGCTTCGGCGGAGTCTTCGCCGCCATCACCTACATCGCGCCGATGATGACCCAGGTCGCCGGTTTCGCCGACGGCTCGGTCACCTGGCTGCTGGTCCTGTTCGGCCTAGGCATGGTCGGCGGCAACCTGATCGGCGGCAAGTTCGCCGACCGCGCCCTGATGCCCATGCTCTACGTCTCACTGGGCGCTTTGGCGGTCGTCCTCGCGCTCTTCACGCTCACCGCGCACAACAAGATCGCGGCGGCCGTGACCATCGCCCTGATCGGCGCCCTCGGCTTCGCCACCGTCCCGCCGCTGCAGAAGCGCGTCCTCGATCAGGCGCACGGCGCTCCGACGCTGGCCTCGGCCGTGAACATCGGCGCCTTCAACCTGGGCAACGCCCTGTCCGCCTGGCTCGGCGGCACGGTCATCGCATCCGGGTTCGGCTACACCGCCCCCAGTTGGGTGGGCGCCATCCTCGCCGCGGCAGCCCTACTGCTCGCCATCCTGTCGGGCGCTCTCGAGCGCCGCGCCGCCGGGTCCGGTGCGGTGACCGCCTCCGCCGCACCCGCAGGACAGCCGGAGCCCGCCCGCCGCTGAGACCGGCACGGCAGCTCCACAGATCCCCGTCCGCACCGGTGACGAACGCGGCCCGGCCCGGACGGACCATTTCAGAGACCTCCAAGGAGCCCCCGCCATGAGCACCACCACCGTCGCCCCGCTCACCATCGAGGACGCCGAGCTGCTCATCGTCACCGCCCAGCGCGCGGCCGAGGGCGCAGGTGTGACCGTCAGCGTCACCGTCCTGGATGCCGGTGGCCAGCTGCTCGCCTTCCGCCGGGACGACAGGTCCGTGCCGATCTCCGGAGAGACCAGCACCCGCAAGGCGTACACCGCGCTCCAGCTCGATGCGCCGACCGCCGAGCTGGTCGGCCTCGTGCAGCCTGGCGGCCTCTTCCACACGCTGCCCACGGCGCTCGACCGTCCGCTGCTCTTCATCGCCGGTGGCGTGCCGGTCCACCGTGACGGTCGGCTGATCGGTGCGATCGGCGTCGGCGGCGGTGCGCCGGACCAGGACCACGGCTTCGCCACCGAGGCTGCGCGCGCCCTCGTTTGAGCGAACCCCGCACACCAGGACAACGGCCCTCGCCGTATCTCGGGGGCCGTCGTCCTGTAGGGGTCAGCCTGCGGCCACCGTCAGCGGTGCGAACCTGCGCGTCCAATCCCCCGGCAGCTCGGCCGTGCCAAGCACCATGACCGCGTTCGACATCACCGGCGCGAGCCCGCGCTCCCTCGCCCAGGTCAGCAGCTCCTCGTGGCGCACGTCCACGTCGGTGCGCAGCGGTCGGTCCGTACGGGCCGCGAGCGACTCGATGAGGGCCTTCGCCGTGTCGGTGTCGCGGGCGATCAGCGGGCCGACGACATGGGTCGCCATGTTGGGCCAAGCGGCGGCGTAGCCGATGATCCGGCCGCTGTCCTCCGCCACCCGTATCTGATCGGCGAAGGCGGGCAGCCGGACGAGGACCGGGGTGCGGTCGGCGCCGAACACCTCCGCGTCGAGGCGGAGGATCGACGGAAGGTCCTCGGCGGTCGCGGCCCGCGTCGCCACCGACGGCTCCGCCCCATCTGGCGTGTAGTGCCCCATGAGCATCTCCGCCCGGCCTACGGTCTTGAAGCCGATCTCCTCGTAGAGCGGCCGGCCCGCAGGCGTGGCATGCAAAGTCAGGGGAGTGCTGTCCATGGCCGCCACAACGTGCCGCATCAGGCGACGCCCCACGCCCCTGCGGGAATGGCGTTCGGCGACCAGGACCATGCCGATGGCACCCAGCTCCAGCCGCTGCCCGGAGCCGTACTCCGTGACGACGCACGCGGCGACGAGACCGCCGTCGGGATCGTCGACGCCGAAGCCGTTGCCGGCGTTCAGCAGCAGACCCCACTTGTGTTCCTCACGGGACCACCCCCGGTCCTCGGACAGATCGGCGCAGGCGGTGAGATCGCGCGGGGTCAGACGGCGGATGGGCAGCGCGGCGAGGGAAGAGATCGGCACGCCGGTCAGGCTGTCCGAAGGATGCCCCCCTCGTCCACCGGATTCGGAGTCTTCCTACTGCTCCAGGCCAGTCCCCTTCGTGCTGTTTCACGTGAAACAGCACGAACGGCAGACGACGAACCGCGCGCGGAAGTCGATCAACCCGGCGACCGCGCGGAGGCTTTAGCGGCCAACAGCGTATCCGGATGAAGCGCGTCAAGAAGCGTTTTTCCAGGTAATGGGATGCGGAATCCGGGCCCGGTGTCACGCTGCGGAGCGAGTGCTGCGGTCCTCCGCCTCGTCGGGGATCACGCGCTTCCGAGGGGGAGAGCGCAGACCGCCGCAGGAGTGCGAGCGAGGGCACACATGGAAGCTCCGGCCACCCCGTCGGGGAACGACGGCGTGCCTAACCACGGCGACCGACGGCCGTGGCGCGGAACCGAGACGGCGCCGGTATTACAGCGCCCGGTGCGGCCCCTCGCGCAGGTGTCCTGGGACGCACTGCTCATCCGCCGCACGATGGCGGAGATCGCACCCGTCGCCGACAAGGTGACCTCCTACTTCTACGCCCTTCTCTTCGTACGCCACCCGGAGTTGCGGCCCATGTTCCCGCCCGCGATGGACACCCAGCGGGACCGGCTCCTGCGGGCACTGCTCACGGCGGCGGAACACATCGACAACACATCCGTGCTCGTCGACTACCTGCGGAACCTCGGCCGGGGCCATCGCAAGTACGGCACCCGGGCCGAGCACTACCCGGCCGTGGGCGCCTGCCTGATCGGCGCCCTGAGCACCTACGCCACCCACACCTGGAACCCGCAGGCGGAGGCGGCCTGGGGCCGGGTGTACGCGACCATCTCCCAAGTCATGATCGACGCCGCCGCTACGGACGGGAGGAATGCTCCACCGTGGTGGCATGCCGAGGTCGTCACCCATGACCTGAGGACGCCTGACGTCGCGGTGCTCACCTTGCGCCCCGACCAGACGTACCTCTTTCTGGCCGGGCAGTACGCCAGTGTGGAGACTCCCTGGTGGCCGCGCGTCTGGCGGCACTACTCCTTCGCCTCCGCGCCCCGCCCAGACGGCCTGCTCACCTTCCATGTGCGCGCGGTCCCGGCCGGCTGGGTCTCCAACGCCCTGGTCCACCGAGCCTGCCCCGGAGACGTGGTGCGCCTCGGTCCACCTGTCGGCTCCATGATCGTCGACCACGGCACCGACAGCGGCCTGCTCTGCCTGGGCGGTGGCACCGGCATAGCGCCGATCAAGGCCATGGCCGAGGAGGTGGCCGAGCACGGCGCCCGTCGCCCGGTCGAGGTGTTCTACAGCGCCCGCCATGACCATGACCTGTATGACATCGACACCCTGCTCCGGCTGCGGCAGGCCCACCCATGGATATCCGTCCGGTCGGTCATCGACCGGGAGGACCGGCACCTTCACGACGCCGTGCGGGTGAGCGGCCCCTGGCGGGACTACGACGCGTATCTCTCTGGTCCGCCCGGCATGATCCGTAGCGGGGTGTCCGCGTTGCGGGCGCTCGGTGTTCCCGTGTCCCGCATACGCCACGACCCGGTCGAGGACCTGGTGGGCGCCGGTTCCTGAGCGCGACTCCGGTCAGCCGAGGTCGGGGGCGTGCAGGGCGCGGACGCCTTCGATGTTGCCGTCCAGATAGTGCCGCAGCGACAGCGGGACGAGGTGGACGGAGGCGATGCCGACCCGGGTGAAGGGGATGCGGACGATCTCGTACTCCCCGGCGGGCTCCTCCACCTCGGGGCCATGGCGGAGCGCCGGGTCCATGGATTCCAGCCGGCAGACGAAGAAGTGCTGGACCTTCACGCCGGTCGCGCCGCCGTCCTCCCCGATGTGCTCCACGGTGTCCACGAAGCAGGGCACGACATCGGTGATCTTGGCACCGAGTTCCTCGTACACCTCGCGGTGCAGGGCGTCGACGACGGTCGGGTCCTCGGGCTCGACTCCGCCACCGGGGGTGACCCAGTAGGGATCGACGCCGGGCTTGGTGCGCTTGATCAGGATCAGGTCGTCACCGTCCAGGAGAACGGCGCGGGCGGTGCGCTTGACCACGGGTCGGACGGTCATGGGAACAATGTGGCCCGGCCGGTTCCACGTGAAACATTGTCCGCGGCCTCGGCCTCACCACGGGGAGACATTCGCGGAGAAAAGCCCGCCACCACAGCCTCACCCCGGTCGTCACAACCACCCCGGTCGCCACAACCCCCGCTCGCCCTACTCCCTCAGCACCACCGAGAGGCGGCTCGCTGCAGCCACTCATGCGCCCGCGCGACATGCGGCAGCGCCAGTGAGCCGGTGCGCACCACCAGGAAGTAGGTCCGCAACGGCGGCACGGCCGGGTCGTGCAGCAGCACCACCTCGGCCCGGTCCAGGGCGCCGGCGCACAGATAGCGGGGCAGTACCGCCAGCCCCGCGCCCGCCGCAGCACAGGCCAGCACCGCGCGCAGGTCGGGGACGACGACCGTACCCGGCACAGCCGGCCGCGTGTCGAAGACGGAGGCCCAGTAGCGGGAGACGAAAGGCAACGACTCGTGGACCTCGACCACGGGCAGGTTCTTCAGCGCGGCCGCCCCCGTTCGCCGCAGCGCCTCCGGACCGATCCGCTCGGCCCAGCGCGGGGCGGCGACCAGCACGTGTTCCTCGTCGCAGAGCGGGCTCGCGCTCAGCAGGGCACCGCGCGGCCGGAGCGTGCTGATGGCCAGCTCGTGATGGCCGGCCGCGAGCCCCTCCAGCACTTCCTCCGCGGTCCCGAAGGAGGCGCGCAGGGCGAGGCCCTGACCGTCGGCGCCGGGCAGCTCCGTCAGGGCGGGCAGCGCGCGCTCGGCGGTGAACTCCGGGGGGCCGGCCAGATGCAGCGTGCGCGGCGAGGAGTCGTCGTCCAGGCCGCTCTCAGCTATCTCCACCAGGGCGTCGAGATGCGGTGCGGCCTTGTGGGCCAGCTCGTCGCCGATGGTCGTGGGCGTCACCCCACGGGCCTGTCGCAGGAACAGGGGGCGGCCGAGCTGGCGCTCCAGCGTGCGGATCTGGGAGGTGACGGCGGGCTGGGACAGGCCCAGCAGAGCGGCGGCGCGGGTGAAGGAGCCGGCCCGGTGCACGGTGACGAAGGTCCGGAGCAGGGCCAGATCCATGGCAAGGTCCCCTTTCCCTGCCTCCTCCGGCGCTCGGGCAGGCCTCAACCATAAATAAGTCGATAGGTCTTTGTCGTTACCGTGATTGGACACTGACGCACAGTCAACTAGCCTTGTTCACGCGGTTCTTCGCGCGCGGGACCGGGGACGGTCCGAGCCACGAGGGGGGAGGCTCGGACCGTCCGTCAGCACCCCGGAGGGGTACCTCGTCGATCATGCCGGACGCGCGGCGTGACATCCCCTAACCTGCGGTTTCATCAAGGGCGCGCAGCACGTCCGCCACCAGGTCCTCGGCATCCTCGGCCCCGACCGACATGCGGATGAAGCCCTCCGGCACGGCGTCCCCGCCCCAGCGGCCTCGCCGCTCGGCCGTGGAGCGCACCCCGCCGAAGCTCGTCGCGTCCTCGACCAGACGCAGTGCCCTGAGGAAGCGCTCGGCCTGCTCGCGCGTGGGCAGCGTGAAGGAGACCACGCAGCCGAAGCGGCGCATCTGCCGCGAGGCGACCGCGTGCGACGGGTCGTCGGGCAGCCCCGGATACCGCAGGCCGGACACCTCGGGACGCCCGCGCAGCGCCTGCGCCACCGCGAGTGCTGTGGCGTTCTGCTGGTCGACGCGGAGCGGAAGCGTGGCGATCGAGCGGTGGGCGAGCCACGCCTCCATCGGTCCGGGGATCGCTCCGACGATCTTCCGCCAGCGGCGCACCGCGTCCATCGCCTCGCCCCCGCGCCCGACGACATAGCCCAGCAGGACATCGCCATGGCCGGTCAGTTGCTTGGTGCCACTGGCCACGGCGAAGTCTGCGCCCAGCTCCAGCGGACGCTGCCCGAGTGGCGTGGCGAGGGTGTTGTCGACGGCCACCAGCGCGCCGCGGGCGTGCGCCTCCCGCGCCAACCGCTGGATGTCGCACACGTCGAGCCCGGGGTTGGAGGGCGACTCGATCCACAGCAGCTTCGCCCCGTCGAGTGCGTCGAGCTGGGCGTCGCCGCCGGTGGGCGCGGTGCGCACCTCGATGCCGAACGCCTCCAGCTGGGCCCGGACCAGGGGGAGCGCCTGGTAGCCGTCCGAGGGCAGTACGACCGTGTCGCCGGAGCGCAGGTGGGAGAAGAGCACGGCGGAGATCGCGGCCATGCCCGAGGCGAACACCAGCGTCTCGGCGTCGGCGTCGCCGGGTGCCTCCAGCTCGCCGATGGCGCGCTCCAGCAGGGTCCAGGTGGGGTTGCCGTCGCGGCCGTAGGAGTACGGGCCGCTCACGTCTCCGGGCAGGTGGAAGTGCGCGGCGAAGACCGGCCCCGGCAGGGTCGGCTCGTGCTTCACCGGCTCGGGAAGTCCGGCGCGGACGGCGCGCGTACCGTCGCCGGTCGCGTCCGGGCGCTCGGCTGTGTCGTTCATTCGGGCCGTTCCTCCAGATGTTCGCGTACGGAGTCGAGCAGTCCGGTGCTCGCCGCCTCCACCATCTCAAGGCACTCCTCGAAGCCGTCGCGGCCCCCGTAATAAGGGTCCGGTACGTCGAGGTCGGCGCCGGCCGCCGGGTCGTAGGAGCGCAGCAGGCGCACCTTGCGGGCGTCCTCATCGGTCCGGGCGAGGCGGCGCAGGGCCTTGAGGTGGCCGGTGTCGAGGGCGATCACGAGGTCGAGGCGGCCGAACCAGGACGCCTGGAACCGCCGCGCGGTGTGCCCGGTGCCGTAGCCGTGCTCGTCGAGGACGGACACGGTGCGCGGGTCGGCGTCGTCGCCCTCGTGCCAGTCACCGGTGCCGGCGCTGTCGACCTCGACCAGGCCGTCGAGTCCGGCCTCGGTGACGCGCGCCCGGAAGACCGACTCGGCCATGGGGGAGCGGCAGATGTTGCCGGTGCACACGAAACAGACGCGGTAGGCCATGACCGGATCAGTCCTCGTCGGGCAGAACGAGGTTCAGTGCCCAGGAGACGATGGAGATGATCAGACCGCCGAGCACGGCCGTCCAGAATCCTTCGACGTGGAAACTGAGGTTGAGCTGCCCGCACGCCCAGGAGGTGAGCAGCAGCATCAGCGCGTTGACGATGAGGGTGATCAGGCCCAGGGTCAGGATGAACAGCGGGAAGGTGAGCACCTTCACGACCGGCTTGACCAGGAGGTTCACCAGTCCGAAGACCAGCGCGACCACGATCAGCGTGCCGGCCTTCTTGCCCGTGCTGCCACCGGTGAGGGTGATCTTGTCGAGGAGCCACACGGCGACCGCGAGGGCGCCCGCGTTGGCGATCGTCTTGACTAGGAGATTCTTCATGTGTCTGATCGTTGCAGACCAGAATCAGAGTGGCTGCGCGGTGAGGACGGACGACGGCGATGAAGGTATTCAGGCTGGATGATCTGGAGGCGGAGCGCGCCGCGAACGAGGGCGCCTACCTGCAGTTCCTACGCGAGCGGAACATGTCGGTCGGCCTGTACGCCCTCGACGCCGGCTCGCACGACCCGCAGAAGCCCCACCTCCAGGACGAGGTGTACTTGGTGGTCAGCGGCCGGGCCGCGGTCACCGTCGGTCTGGAGACCACCGACATCGCGCGGGGCAGCGTGGTCTACGTGCCCGCGGGCGTGGTCCACAAGTTCCACCACATCAGCGAGGATCTGCGGGTCCTGGTGGTGTTCTCTCCCCCCGAAGGGTGAGGGCCGGTCGAGGGGAGAGGGCTGAGGGCCGGGCGCGAGGGGTGACGGCCGGGCTTGGGAGATGAGGGTCGGGCCTCAGGAGTGAGGGTCGGATCTCAGGGTTCCCTAGGGGATGGATCAGGGGACGACAAGGGATGCGAGACCCCCAGGGAGGCCCCCGCCGGGCCTAGCATCGAAGCGGGACATCGAGAACCGCTAACGCAAAGGACGAGGCGATGCGAGAGATCTTCACGGGCTTGCCGTGGTGGCTGAAGTGGGTCGCGGTGCCGGTCATCGCGCTGGTCGTGTTCGGCGGTCTGATAGCGACCGTGGTCGGCTTCCTGATCGGCCTGCTCTTCAAGCTCCTGCTCTTCGTCGCCCTGGTCGGCGGACTCATCTACGTGGTGCGGAAGTTCACCGCCGGCTCCTCCTCGCGCGGGGACTGGTGACGCGCGCGGGAGCCGGGGAGCGGTAACACGGAACGCCGGTTCCCTCGGGGGAGGGAAGTTTCCCCGGCAGGCCGTCCGCGCGCGGTGATGGACGGTTAGAGTCCGGAACTCCCGTGGGGCCCCGAACCCCACGGGCGGCACGCACCCCCACCCGTGTCCACCCCGCACGGGCCGTCCCCTCCGCGCTTCGGGAGTAAATCCTTGGCCACGGTCGACACCGCTCCGGCAGGACCCCTCGTACCCCCGGCTCCGGCGCGGTCCTGCGCGCCCCCGATGCAGCGGCCCCCCGCCGCCACCGCCCCCGACAAGCACTCCGCGACCCTCATCGGGTCCGTCCAGCGCGCGATGCGCCTGCTGGAGACGGTCGCCGGGCACGAGTACGGCGCTCCCGCCAAGCAACTCGCGCGTGAGACCGGCCTCGCGCTCCCCACGGCCTACCACCTACTGCGCACCCTGGTGCACGAGGGCTATCTGCGCCGGGACAAGGGCCGGTTCTTCCTCGGCGACGCGGCGGACCGGCTCAGCAGCAGCGGAGCGCAGCAGAAACGTCGCAGCACGGTGGCCGACACCCTCGCGCACTGGCGCGATTCGATCGGCGCCCCGGTGTACTACGCGATGTACCGGGACGGCGAGATCGAGGTCATGTGTGTGGCCGACTCGCGGGAGACCCCGGCCGTCGCGGAGTGGGCCGACTTCCGCGAGACCGGACACGCCCACGCGATCGGGAAGTGTCTGCTCTCCCAGTTGGACGAGGACGCCCGCCGCGACCACCTGGCGCGGTACCCGGTGCGCTCCCTCACGCCGTACACCGTGCGCGACAACGACGCTCTGCTGCGGCGGCTGGCCAGGACCCGGCGCATGGAACCGGTGGTGGAGCGGCAGGAGTACGCCCTTGGGGCCGTCTGTGCGGCGGTACCGATCACTGTCGGTACAACCGCTGCGACGATGGCAGTCTCGCTCCCGGCTCATCAGGCTGATCAATGGCCGTGCATGACAAGGAGGTTGCAGTCGGAGATGGGCCGTCACATGGGCGCACTGTCGCTCTCTATCAGCATCTGAAAACTCACTCCTTGTGATCTGCCATGCACGTTCAGCTAGATTTGACCCCAGTCAGGGATTAAACCCAGCCAGTCGATGTCATATGACGGGGTAGGCGATGCGCGAGTCCGTACAGGCAGAAGTCATGATGAGCTTTCTCGTGTCGGAGGAGCTTTCCTTCCGTATTCCGGTGGAGTTGCGCTATGAGACGAGCGATCCCTATGCGGTGCGGCTCACTTTCCATCTGCCCGGTGACGCCCCGGTGACCTGGGTCTTCGGCCGGGAGTTGATGATCGACGGGGTCGGCCGGCCGTGCGGCGAGGGGGATGTGCACATCTCCCCCGTCGACTGCGAGGTGCTGGGCGAAGTGCTGATCCGGCTTCAGGTGGGCGGTGACCAGGCGCTGTTCCGCTCCTCCACCCCGCCGCTCGTGGCGTTCCTCGACCGTACCGACAAGCTGGTGCCGCTCGGGCAGGAGGGTGCGCTGGCCGACTTCGACACCCACCTCGACGAGGCTCTGGGCCGCATCCTGGCCGAGGAGCAGAGCGCGGGCTGACGCGGCACGGCCAAGGAGCGCCCAGCGCTCCGCCGGGCTCCGTGAACCTCTGAAGAAACGCTTCTGCTAGAGCCCGCGGTCCGGCTGCCCCGGACGCCGGCCCGCCGGACCCGAACAGCGCCGCTCAGCGCTTCCTGCGCCGCCCCCTGCCACCGGAGGCCACGGCGGGCCGGGCGGCCGGAGGAGCCGCCGTACCGGATGCGGGGCGGTCGGCCGACACGACCAGCGCGGCGAGCGCGGTGGTGACCGGCACCGAGGCGACCAGGCCGATCGAGCCGACCAGCGTGCGCACGATCTCCTCGGCGACCAGTTCACTGGTGGCCACCGTGCCCACACCGCTCTGTGCGATGGAGAACAGCAGCAGCAGGGGCAGCGCGGCACCCGCGTAGGCGAGCACGAGGGTGTTGACGACGGAGGCGATGTGGTCGCGGCCGATGCGGATGCCCGCCCGGTACAGCCCGCGCCAGCCCATCGAGGGATTGGCCTCGTGCAGCTCCCACACCGCAGAGGTCTGGGTGACCGTCACATCGTCCAGCACGCCCAGCGAGCCGATGATGACGCCCGCCAGCAGCAGGCCGCTCATGTCGATCGACGGGTAGAGACCGTGGATCAGGCCCGTGCTGTCGTCCGTGTTGCCGGTGAGGGCGGCCCAGCCGATGAACTGCGAGCCGAGGAAACCGATCAGCAGCAGGGAGACGAGGGTGCCGAGCACCGCGACGGAGGTCCGTGCGGACAGGCCATGGCACATGTAGAGCGCGATGAGCATGATCGCGCTCGATCCGACCACGGCCACCAGCAGCGGATTCGAGCCCTGGAGCACCGCGGGCAGGATGAACAGGGTCAGCACCAGGAAGCTGACGGCCAGCGCCACCAGCGCCATGACACCGCGCAGCCGGCCCACCACCACGACGGCGACCGCGAAGATTCCGGCCAGCAGCGCCATGGGGAACTTGCGGTCCAGATCGGTGACGGCGTACTGGAGGTCCTTCGGCGCCTTGGGCTCGTAGGCGACCACGACCTTGTCGCCCTGGTGCAACTGCCGGGTCTGGTCGGGCTGCACCAGCTCGGTGAAGGTGCGGCCCTGGTCCTTGCCGGTGTCGACCCGGACCGTCGCCTTCTTGCAGGGGCCCTTCTGGGCCTGGGTGGCCGGACCCGCGCCCGTGCCGGAAGGATCGCCGGCCGGGGCTCCCCCGCCGGTACCGCCCACCTGGCAGCTCACCGGGGTGACCTGGGTAACCGTGGCCTGCTGGGTCTGGCGGTCGAAGCCGACCCCGGTGCGCTGGTGCGGCGGCGCGCCTCCGGGCCAGAGCACCACCAGACCCACGACGACGGCCGCGCTGAACGGGATCAGGATGGCCGCGATGACCTTGCGCAGATGCTTGGAGACCGGGGTGGCGGGGCCGTGGCTGTGCGAGTGGCCATGCCCCTGACCGTGACCGCCATGGCCGCCATGACCACCGCGCCCGTCACCATGCCCGTCGTGCCCGCCTCCGGAGCCGGGTCCGTGCTCACCCCCGGGGCCGGGGCCGGGGCCTGGTCCGGAGCCGGGTCGCCGGGGTGGGCCGGGGGGAGGGTAGGGGGGCTGCTGCGTCGTGGTCACGGCCCGATCATTGCAAGAACGGGGGGAGGCCCACTGTTCATCCCGTCACACCGGGCGCTAGCGTGGAGGAACCTTTGCACACGCGGGAGCTCGGAGCACCGGGCTGAGAGGGCGCTGACCTCCGTCGTTGCGATGTTTCACGTGGAACCACGTTCCACGTGAAACATCTGCGGGCGGAACTTGCTGCGTCGACCGCCGAACCTGTTACCGGGTAATGCCGGCGTAGGGAGTAGGTCTCATGACCAACAAGGACGCGCGCACGTTTGCCTCCGCGCGGAGCACGACGACCAGTTCGTCGGGCGAGGGGGCCGGAAAGTCCATCGGCTGGCACAAGGCGTATGTCGCGGGCTCGCGCCCCGATCTGAGGGTGCCGATCCGTCAGGTGCATCTCTCCAACGGGCGGTCGGTCGCGCTGTACGACACCTCCGGCCCGTACACCGATCCTGAAGCCGCCACCGATGTCCGCCGGGGGCTGGCCCCGTTGCGGGAGAACTGGATCGTCGCCCGTGGCGACACCGAGGAGTACGCGGGCCGTCCCGTCCGGCCGGAGGACGACGGGATCAAGCACACCTCGCCGCGCGGCGGTCTGCGTAATCTGGACGCGGTCTTTCCGGGACGGCCCCGGCAGCCCCGGCGGGGGCGGGCGGGGCAGGCGGTCACACAGCTCGCGTACGCCCGCCGGGGGGAGATCACGTCCGAGATGGAGTTCGTGGCGCTTCGGGAGAACGTCGCCCCCGAGGTGGTCCGCGAGGAGATCGCGGCGGGCCGGGCCGTGCTGCCCGCCAATGTGAACCATCCGGAGAGCGAGCCGATGATCATCGGCAAGCGGTTCCTGGTGAAGGTCAACGCCAACATCGGCAACTCGGCGGTCTCCTCCTCGATCGAGGAGGAGGTGGAGAAGATGACCTGGGCCACCCGCTGGGGCGCCGACACGGTCATGGACCTCTCCACCGGCCGCAACATCCACACCACCCGCGAGTGGGTGCTGCGCAACTCCCCCGTGCCCATCGGCACCGTGCCCCTCTACCAGGCCCTGGAGAAGGTCGACGGCAGGGCCGAGGAACTGACCTGGGAGGTCTACAAGGACACGGTGATCGAGCAGGCCGAACAGGGCGTGGACTACATGACGGTGCACGCGGGTGTGCGGCTGCCGTACGTCCCGCTCACGGCGAACCGCAAGACCGGCATCGTCTCGCGCGGCGGCTCGATCATGGCTGCCTGGTGCCTGGCGCACCACAAGGAGTCGTTCCTGTACGAGAAGTTCGAGGAACTCTGCGAGATCCTCGCCGCCTACGACGTCACCTACTCGCTCGGCGACGGTCTGCGGCCCGGTTCGATCGCGGACGCCAACGACGAGGCGCAGTTCGCGGAGTTGCGCACGCTCGGGGAACTCAACCGGATCGCCCGGCGCTTCGACGTACAGACGATGATCGAGGGTCCCGGGCACGTCCCGATGCACAAGATCAAGGAGAACATCGAGCTTCAGCAGGAGATCTGCGACGAAGCTCCGTTCTACACGCTCGGCCCGCTGACCACCGACGTCGCACCGGCGTACGACCACATCACCTCGGGTATCGGCGCCGCGATGATCGCCTGGTGGGGCACGGCGATGCTCTGCTACGTCACGCCCAAGGAGCACCTGGGCCTGCCGAACCGGGACGACGTCAAGACCGGCGTCATCACCTACAAGATCGCAGCCCACGCGGCCGACCTGGCCAAAGGCCACCCCGGAGCCCAGGAGTGGGACGACGCGCTCTCGGACGCCCGCTTCGAGTTCCGGTGGGAGGACCAGTTCAACCTGGCCCTGGACCCGGACACGGCGCGGGAGTTCCACGACGAGACGCTGCCCGCCGAACCGGCGAAGACGGCCCACTTCTGCTCCATGTGCGGGCCGAAGTTCTGCAGCATGAAGATCTCGCAGGACATCCGGCGCGAACACGGCGGCAACCGGGCCGAGATCGAGGAGGGCATGGCAAGGAAGTCTCTGGAGTTCGCGGCCACGGGCAACCGGGTCTACCTCCCGATCGTGGAGGACCCGTCCTAGCCGGACCGTTCCAAGCCGGAGCTGGCCCTAGTCCGGTTGGTGTTCCGGTCCGCCGAAGTCCGGGCTCGTGTAGTCCGGGCTGCTGAAGCGGGGGCGGTCGGTGGCCGCTCCGTCGTCGGGGCTGCTGAAGCCGGGGCGGCCGTAGCCCAGGCGGGGCATCCGGCCGCTCGGTCCGGAAGCCGGCAGGGGCGGTGAGGCGGGTCCGCCGGGCTGGGCGAGGGCGTCGCGCAGGAAGGGCAGGATGCCGCGTTCGAGCAGCGCGTCCCGCCACTCCTGCCCCGCCCTCGCCACCGCCTCGCGCGCCTCATCCTGGACGGCGGCCCCTGCGGACGAGTTGTTGCGCAGCGCGGTGATCAGCAGCGCCACCCCGGCGGTCAGGATCGCCGCCGCCGCCACGGCGCCGAAGACCCAGCCGACGGTGAGCATGGTCCGGCCGAACTGCTGGCCGGGGGCGAGCATCTTCAGGATGTAGCCGACCAGCAGGAAGATCACCGCGGCCGTGCCGGCGAGCACGGGGGCCAGGACCGCGATCATCGCGCTGGCGCCCGCCCCGGCGGCCTCGGCGGTCTCACCCAGGGCGGCGGCGAGCCCAAGGGCGCCCGAACCCTGCTCCACCGCACCGGATTCGGTGCTGGAGCCCTCGGCGGGAGGTGCCGGACGGCGCAGTTCCTCGCGGGTCTTGACGTAGTGCTGGTACTCGATGGCGGCGGCCGCCGCGATGAGGGCCGTGGCATTGAGCGCCATCGTGCGCAGTTGCTCAGGGTTCAGCCGCTCTCCGACGGCGGACAGCTCCGGGTACTCGGGTGCGGAGCGCAGCGCCTCATCGAGGAGCCGCTCGAATTCCCGGCGATCCTCGTTCAGCAGGTGCTGCGGAACGCTGTTCATGTGCATCCCCCGATGCTCCGTGGGCTTGGAGGCTCGCATGGCGGCGAGCCGTCGGGCAGAAACGGAGGGGAGCCTGCTACGGACAAGCCGATGGTAGAGCTGTCACACCGGACGGTGACAGGGGATTGCCGGAAATTGAGACCAGGCGAAGCGTCAGGCGTCCAGGGGGAGTTGCTGGACGAGCAGCTTTCCGGCCATGGTCACGCCGCCGTCCATGGCGATGGCGAGGCCGTCGGCGTAGACGTGCGGACCCTCGACATGGGGGTCGCTCCGATCCTCGCTCTCCTCGGAGCCGACCTGGCCGAGCAGATAGGGAATCGGGCTGTGGCCGTGAACGACCCGGGCGCCACCGTACGTATCCAGGAGGGAGCGCACGGCGTCGGCGCCGCCCTCGTCGCGGAAGGAGAAGCGCCGGGTGAACTTGCGGAACAGGTCCCACACCTCGTCCGCGTCGTTGCGGGTGAGCGCCTCGCGGACGGTGTCGTTGACGGCCTCGATCGAGTCGCCGTAGTCGAGGTAGGCGGTGGTGTCGGAGTGGACCAGCAGATGGCCGTCGACCTCCTCGATCGCGTCGAGACGGGCCATCCACTGGAGGTGGTGGTCCTGGAGGCGGTCCATGTCGGTCTTCTGGCCGCCGTTGAGCAGCCAGGCCGCCTGGAAGGTGGCCGTGCCCGCGCCGGAGTTGACCGGGGTGTCGCCGAACCGCTTGGCGCCCAGCAGCAGCAGCTCGTGGTTGCCCATCAGGGCCTTGCAGTAGCCGCCGGCCGCCGCGGCCTCGGCGGACAGCCGCATCACGAGGTCGATGACACCGATGCCGTCCGGACCCCGGTCGGTGAAGTCGCCGAGGAACCACAGCCGGGCGGTGCCCGCGCACCATTGGCCGGCCTCGTCTACCAGGCCCTTCTCCCGCAGCGCGCTCAGCAGCTCCTCGATGTAGCCGTGGACGTCACCGACGACGAACAGCGGGCCGGGACCCGCCTCGGTCTGCGGCGCCGGGGCGGCCGCCGGTTCGCCGGGCGGCGGAAGGGTGTCGCCGCGCTGGATGACCGGCAGGTCGCGCTCGGTCGGGGTGTACCCGTCGGGGTGCCCCTCCTCGTGCGGCGGGACGACGTCACCGGGGTGGACGTCGGCGTACGGACCGGTCTCGTGGACGTACGCGGGCACCCGGAAGTCGCGCAACGTCGCCGTTCGCTCCGTCTCGGGTCCCGGACCGGCCCCCTGAGTCATCAGACCCCTCCACCATCGCGCCGCAGCTGCACCGCTTCGGACTGCCTGGTCGCAGCGGCCCGCGGTGTCGTGGGCCCATCATAGGAATGCGCGTCGCACCATGTGATGACCCAGGGGTGGTGAATCGCGGCGAGGCTCCTGATCGCCGACGCTTTCGTCCCGGTCGGGCGGGGTTTCGACCGGTCGCCCGGCATGATCGATCGCCCGCGCCGGGCAGTCGTCCGCCCCGGTTCGGCGAGGCGGAACCGCCCCCGGCGCGCCCCGCCCGACCGCGCCCGCCGGACGGACCCCCTCGGGACCGGTTCCGTCAGCCCCGTTCCGGCGTCCGGGGCGGGCTGACCGTGGTGCGCGGCGGACGGCGCTGGGACGAGGTGCGCACGATCAGCTCGGTCGGTATCACCTGTTCGACCGGCTGGTCCGACTCGACCCCTTCGATGGCGTCGATGAGGAGCTGCACGACCGCCGTGCCGATGCGGCGCGGCTTGAGCGAGAGCGTGGTGATGGGCGGCTCGGTCGTGGCGTATCCCATGGACTCGCTGCAGCACACCAGCAGGAGGTCGTCCGGGACACGCAGCCCGTAGCGCCGGGCGGCGGCGAGCAGATCCGTGCCGTTGGGGTCGAAGAGACCGTAGACGGCGTCCGGGCGGTCGGGGCGGGCGAGCAGCCGGTCGGCGGCGACGGCGCCCGCACACGGGTCGTGCGCCGGGTACGACTCGTAGACCGGGTCCTGGCCGACCCGCTCGCACCACCGCAGATAGGCGGAGGTGGACAGATGGGTGTACGTGTCCGTGGTGTTGCCGGTGAGCAGTCCGATACGGCGCGCCCCGGCGGCGGCGAGGTGGTCGAGGATGCCGAGCACGGCGGCCTCGTGATCGTTGTCGACCCAGGCGGTGACCGGGAGGGAACCGGCCGGGCGACCGTCGGAGACGACCGGTAAACCCTGCCGGACCAGTTCGCTGACGACGGGGTCCTGGTCGGAGGGGTCGATGACGACCGTGCCGTCCAGTGCGACGTTCGACCACACGTCGTGGCGGGAGGTCGCGGGGAGGATGACGAGGGCGTAGCCGCGGGCGAGCGCGGCGGAGGTCGCGGCCCGCGCCATCTCGGCGAAGTAGGCGAACTCGGTGAAGGTGAAGGGTTCGTCCCCGTACGTGGTCACGGTCAGGCCGATCAGGCCGGACTTGCCGGTACGGAGGGTCCGGGCGGCGGCCGAGGGCCGGTAACCCAGTCGGTCCGCGACCTCCCGGACATGGCGGCGGGTGGCATCCGGGAGCCGCCCCTTGCCGTTGAGGGCGTCGGAGACGGTCGTGATGGAGACCCCGGCTGCGGCGGCCACGTCTCTGATGCCCGCCCGGCCCGGCCGGCTGCCTCGCCGGGAGGTTTCCCCGCGGCTCACCTGGTGCTTCCCTGCTGCTGTCATGGCGAGCCGATAGTAGGGCTCTTGCGGTGGGGTGGTGCGGACGCATATGTGTGCGCTCACAGGCACGTTTCTGCATGATCGTCAGGCCACAAAGGCACTAGAAAACAAGTCAGTTAGCCGTTCCCATGGCAGGACGTGACTTGTCGGCGCGTGTGAGCCTGCCAAGTGCCTGATGTCTCGAAGAGGTCTCAACTCACCTTCATGGGGGATGCGCGCCACGGCGCGAGCCACCGGCGCATGGACAAATGCACGGTGCGCCCCCTGTTGCACGGCGAGTCACCCGGCTTGCATGCCGAGTCTCCCGGCCCACCTGGCGAGTCGCCCGGCGAGTCCCACAATGCCCCCGGGGCGGCGGAAGCGGTGGCGCACCGGTACGCAAGCGCGCCGAATCCTCATAAGGTGAGGAGCATTGGATGCCGGCGGCGTCGACGGTCCGCCGGTGGTCGCGAGGAGGACTGCGGTGAGCGAGACGAGCCCCAAGCTGCGCGCCGAGCTGGAGGGTATCCCCACCTACAGGCCGGGCAAGCCCGCCTCGGCCGAGGGTCCGGTCGCCTACAAGCTGTCCTCCAACGAGAATCCCTATCCCCCGCTGCCCGGTGTCATGGAGCGCGTCGCGGCGGCCCTCGCCGAGTTCAACCGCTACCCCGACATGGCGTGCGGCGGCCTGATGACCGAGCTGGCGGAGCGCTTCGGCGTCCCGGTCTCCCACCTGGCCACGGGTACCGGGTCGGTCGGCGTGGCACAGCAACTGGTGCAGGCGACCAGCGGGCCGGGCGACGAGGTGATCTACGCCTGGCGCTCCTTCGAGGCGTACCCGATCATCACACGGATCAGCGGCGCCACCCCGGTGCAGGTGCCGCTCACGCCGGGCGAGGTGCACGACCTGGACGCGATGGCGGACGCGATCACCGAGCGGACCCGGCTGATCTTCGTGTGCAACCCCAACAACCCGACCGGCACGGCGGTGCGGCGGGCGGAGCTGGAACGGTTCCTCGACCGGGTGCCCAAGGACGTGCTGGTGGTGCTCGACGAGGCGTACCGGGAGTTCATCCGCGACCCCGAGGTGCCCGACGGGGTCGAGCTGTACCGGGAGCGGCCGAACGTCTGCGTGCTGCGCACCTTCTCCAAGGCGTACGGGCTGGCCGGGCTGCGGGTCGGGTTCGCCATCGCGCACGAGCCGGTGGCCGCCGCGCTGCGCAAGACGGCGGTGCCGTTCGGTGTCAGCCAGGTCGCGCAGGAGGCGGCGATCGCCTCGCTCCAGGCCGAGGACGCGCTGCTGGGCCGGGTCGGTTCGCTGGTGTGCGAGCGCGCCCGGGTGGTCGACGCGCTGCGCGCGCAGGGCTGGACGGTGCCGGAGACGCAGGCCAACTTCGTCTGGCTGCGGCTGGGGGAGCGGACCATGGACTTCGCGGCGGCCTGTGAGGACCACGGTGTGGTGGTGCGGCCGTTCGCCGGTGAGGGCGTGCGGGTGACGGTCGGGGAGAACGAGGCGAACGACCTGTTCCTGAAGGCCGCGGAGGCGTTCCGCCGCGAGGTGGCGGGCGCCGGCGAGAGCTGACGCCCCGCCTCCCGTCGATGAGCTGAAGGGCCCTGCCGTGCGGCGGGGCCCTCCTTCGTGGCTGGTTCCAGTCGTGGAGGACGGACCCCCCTTTCGGATGCCGAATACATGTGCGCCATAATGGCTTGTGAATGTGAACGCTTTCACAAGCTCCGTCCGGATTGCTCCGTACGTGGGGGGCATAAGCGGCGAAAGCCGCACCGGAACGGCGAAGTAAGGAGGGGTGACGACGTGGAACTGGCGTTGGCACCGGAGACCCTGGCGCGCTGGCAGTTCGGCATCACCACCGTCTATCACTTTCTGTTCGTCCCCTTGACGATCTCCCTGGCCGCGCTCACGGCCGGGTTGCAGACCGCCTGGGTGCGCACGGAGAAGGAGGTCTACCTCAGGGCCACCAAGTTCTGGGGCAAGCTCTTCCTGATCAACATCGCGATGGGTGTGGTCACCGGCATCGTGCAGGAGTTCCAGTTCGGAATGAACTGGTCGGACTACTCGCGCTTCGTCGGGGACATCTTCGGCGCCCCACTGGCTTTCGAGGCGCTGATCGCCTTCTTCTTCGAGTCGACCTTCATCGGGTTGTGGATCTTCGGCTGGGACAAACTGCCGAAGAAGCTCCACCTGGCCTGCATCTGGATGGTCTCGCTCGGCACGGTGCTCTCGGCGTACTTCATCCTCGCGGCCAACTCCTGGATGCAGCATCCCGTCGGCTTCCGGATCGACAAGAAGAGGGGGCGTGCCGAGCTGACCGACTTCTGGGCCGTGCTGACCCAGAACACCGCACTCAGCCAGGCGTTCCACACGTTCTCCGCGGCCTTCCTGACCGGTGGCGCCTTCATGGTGGGCATCGCTGCCTACCATCTGGCCCGCCGCCGGCACATCCGGGTGATGCGGACCTCGCTGCGGCTCGGGTTGGTCACCGTGGTCGTCGCCGGTCTGCTCACCGCCATCAGCGGTGACACGCTCGGCAAGGTGATGTTCAAGCAGCAGCCGATGAAGATGGCCGCCGCCGAGGCCCTGTGGGACGGTCAGAAGCCGGCGCCCTTCTCGGTGTTCGCCTACGGCGACGTGGACGAGGGGCACAACACCGTCGCCGTCGAGGTGCCGGGACTGTTGTCCTTCCTGGCCAACGACGACTTCTCCTCGTACGTCCCCGGCATCAACGACGTCAACAAGGCCGAGCAGGAGAGGTTCGGGCCCGGCGACTACCGGCCCAACATCCCGGTCGCCTACTGGGGTTTCCGCTGGATGATCGGGTTCGGCATGGCCTCCTTCACTCTCGGGGCGACGGGGCTCTGGCTGACCCGGAAGAAGTTCCTGCTCCCCCGGCAGCTACGCACCGGCGACGACGAGGTGCCGCATCTGGTGCTGTTCAGAACGCGGACGCCGGGCCCGAAGCTGACCCCCTGGTTCTGGCGCGTGGCCACCTGGACGATGGCCTTCCCGCTGATCGCCAACTCCTGGGGCTGGATCTTCACCGAGATGGGTCGCCAGCCCTGGGTCGTCTACGGCCTGTTCCAGACCCGGCAGGCGGTGTCCCCCGGTGTCTCCCAGGCCGAGGTCGCCATCTCGATGGCCGTCTTCACCGCGCTGTACGCGGTTCTCGCGGTCATCGAGGTGCGGCTTCTGACCAAGTACGCCAAGGCCGGCCCTCCGGAGCTGACCGAGGCCGATCTCAACCCGCCCACCAAGATCGGCGGCGACCACCGCGACGCCGACCGGCCGATGGCCTTCTCGTACTAGCGCTGGGGGTACAGCCATGGAACTGCATGACGTCTGGTTCGTACTGATAGCCGTGCTGTGGACCGGCTACTTCTTCCTGGAGGGGTTCGACTTCGGGGTCGGTGTCCTCACCCGGCTGCTCGCCCGGGACCGGCCCGAGCGCCGGGTGCTGATCAACACCATCGGCCCGGTGTGGGACGGCAACGAGGTGTGGCTGCTCACCGCGGGCGGTGCGACCTTCGCCGCCTTCCCGGAGTGGTACGCCACCCTGTTCTCCGGCTTCTATCTGCCGATGCTGGTCATCCTGGTCTGCCTGATCGTGCGGGGCGTCGCCTTCGAGTACCGGGTCAAGCGGCCCGAGGAGAACTGGCAGCGCAACTGGGAGTGGGCGATCTTCTGGACCTCGCTGATCCCGGCGTTCCTGTGGGGTGTGGCCTTCGGGAACATCGTGCGGGGCGTGAAGATCGACCGGCACTTCGAGTACGTGGGCGGTCTGATCGACCTGTTCAACCCATACGCCCTGCTCGGCGGCGCGGTGACGCTGACCCTGTTCACCTTCCACGGGACGGTGTTCACGGCGCTCAAGACCGTCGGTGACATCCGGGACCGGGCTCGCAGGCTCGCGCTGCGCATCGGCCCTGTGACCGTCGTCCTGGCGTTCGGCTTCCTGGTCTGGACGCAGCTCCACAGCGGGGACGGCGCGAGTCTGGTCGCCCTGGTCGTGGCGGCCGTCGCCCTGGTCGGCGCGCTGGGAGCCAGCTGGCGGGCGCGGGAGGGCTGGGCGTTCGCGCTGTCCGGGGTGACCATCGCGGCCACCGTGGCGATGCTGTTCCTGTCGCTCTTCCCGAACGTGATGCCGTCCACCCTCGACGCGGACTGGAGCCTCACGGTCACCAACGCCTCGTCGAGCCCGTACACCCTGAAGATCATGACGTGGTGCGCCGCGATCGCCACTCCGCTGGTCATGCTCTACCAGGGGTGGACCTACTGGGTGTTCCGTCAGCGCATCGGTACCCAGCACATCACCGAAGCCGCACACTGAGTGTCCCAAGGGTATGTTTCACGTGAAACACACTCTCGGGACTGAAGGACACGTTTCACGTGAAACCGATCGATCCCCGTCTTCTGCGCTACGCCCGTGCCACGCAATTTTTCCTCGTGGCAGCCGTCGTCCTCGGTGGTCTCGGCGCCGGCCTGGTCATCGCCCAGGCGATGCTGATCGCCGAAGTGGTGGTCGGAGCCTTCCAGCAAGGCAAGTCCGCAGGTGACCTTGTCACTCCGCTGGCGCTGCTGGCCTGCGTCGCCTGCGGCCGGGCACTGGTCTCGTGGCTCACCGAGCTGGCGGCATACCGGGCCAGCGCGGCGGTGAAGTCGGAGCTGCGGGAGCGGCTCGTCGAGCGGGCCGCCGTGCTCGGACCTGGTTGGCTGAGCGGACAGCGCACCGGCTCGCTGGTCACCCTGGCCACACGTGGGGTCGACGCCCTGGACGACTACTTCTCGCGGTACCTCCCGCAGTTGGGTCTTGCCCTGGTCGTCCCGGTGGCGGTGCTGGCGCGGATCGTCACGGAGGACTGGGTCTCGGCGGCGATCATCGTGGGGACGCTGCCCCTCATCCCGATCTTCATGGTGCTCATCGGCTGGGCCACCCAGTCCCGGATGGACCGGCAGTGGTCACTGCTGTCCCGGCTGTCCGGCCACTTTCTGGACGTGGTCGCCGGATTGCCCACGCTGAAGGTGTTCGGCCGGGCCAAGGCGCAGGCCGATTGCATCCGCCGGATCACCGGCGAGTACCGCCGCGCCACCATGCGGACCCTGCGGATCGCCTTCCTCTCCTCCTTCGCGCTGGAGCTGCTGGCCACGCTCTCGGTCGCGCTGGTCGCCGTCACCATCGGTATGCGGCTGGTGCATGGCGGGATGGACCTGTACAGCGGCCTGGTCATCCTGATCCTGGCCCCGGAGGCATATCTCCCGCTGCGTCAGGTGGGCTCGCAGTACCACGCGGCGGCGGAGGGTCTGGCGGCCGCGGAGGAGATCTTCGCGGTACTCGAGACGCCGGTCCCGGCCACCGGTACCGCTCCTGTGCCCTCCGGCTCGCTGGCCTTCGACTCCCTGACGGTCCGCTACCCGGGCCGGTCGGCGGATGCCGTCACCGAGGTGTCCTTCGCCGTGGAACCAGGCGAGACCGTGGCGCTGATCGGGCCGAGCGGCGCGGGAAAATCCACCCTGCTGAGCGTGCTCCTCGGCTTCGTACGGCCCACCGAGGGTCAGGTCCGGATCGGCGGTACCGACCTCGCCGACCTCGATCTGGAGCAGTGGCGCTCCCGCATCGCCTGGGTACCGCAGCGGCCGCACCTGTACGCCGGGACGATCGCGGAGAACGTGCGGCTCGCCCGGCCCGACGCGAAGGACACCGCCGTACGCCAGGCGCTGGCGGACGCGGGCGCGCTGGAGTTCGTGGACGCGCTCCCCGAGGGTGCGGACACGGTGCTCGGTGAGGACGGGGCCGGGCTCTCCGCAGGTCAGCGCCAGCGGCTCGCCCTGGCCCGCGCCTTCCTCGCCGACCGGCCGGTGCTGCTCCTGGACGAGCCCACCGCCGCTCTGGACGGCGCGACGGAGGCCGATGTCGTCGCGGCGGTGCGGCGGCTCGCGGTGGGCCGCACCGTGCTGCTGGTCGTGCACCGGCCCGCACTGCTGGAGGTCGCCGACCGGGTGGTGCGGCTGGAGCTGGCCGAGCCGGCTGCCGCGCGCGAGCCGGTCATGGCCGAGGTGGCGGCCCCCGAGCTGGCCGCCACCGCGCTCGACACGCACGTGTCCGAGCCCGCCGCCGGGCCCGGAAAGCCCTTCGCGTCCGAGCCGGACGACGCCGACGACGACCCGGGCGAGTCCGCGCCCGAGCCGGCGACGGCACGGGAACAGGGCATCCTGGCCCGGGTCCGTGCCGTGGCGGCGGCCCGGCGTGGCCGGCTGCTCTTCGCGCTGCTGCTCGGCAGCCTGGACCTCGGCTGCGCCGTCGGGCTGATGGCGACCTCCGGCTGGCTGATCTCCCGCGCCTCGCAGCAGCCGCCGGTGCTGTATCTGCTGGTCGCCGTGACGGCCACGCGCTTCTTCGGTATCGGCCGTGCCGTCTTCCGGTACAGCGAGCGGCTGGTGTCGCACGACGCCGTGCTGCGCATGCTGGCCGACACCCGGGTCGCCGTCTACCAGCGTCTTGAGCGCCTGGCCCCGGCCGGGCTGCGCGGCGCCCGGCGCGGTGATCTGCTCACCCGGCTCGTCGCCGATGTGGACGCCTTCCAGGACTACTGGCTGCGCTGGCTGCTGCCCACCGGTGTCGCGGTCGTCGTCTCCGTCGCCTCGGTCGGCTTCACGGCCTGGCTGCTTCCCGAGGCCGGGCTCGCGCTCGCCGTGGGACTGCTGCTGGCCGGTGTCGGCGTCCCGCTGATCACCGCCTCCGTCGCCCGGCGCACCGAACGACGGCTGGCGCCCGCCCGGGGCGTGCTGGCCACCCGGGTGACCGACCTGCTCACCGGCACCGCCGAGCTGACCGTCGCCGGGGCGCTGCCCTCGCGTACGGCGGCCACCCGGCAGGCCGACGGCACCCTCACCCGGATCGCGTCCCGCGCGGCCGGGGCCACCGCCCTCGGTGACGGCCTCACCGCGCTGATCTCGGGGCTCACCGTCACCGTCGCCGCGCTGCTCGGTGCGCAGGCGGCGGCCGGAGGCCGTGTCCACGGAGTCGTGGTGGCCGTGGTCGTCCTGACCCCGCTGGCCGCCTTCGAGGCCGTGCTCGGTCTCCCGCCGGCCGTCCGCTACCGGCAGCGGGTCGCCCGCAGCGCCGAGCGCGTCTACGAGGTGCTGGACGCCCCGGAGCCGGTCCACGAGCCCGAGCAGCCCCGCGAGGCACCCGCCTCGCCCTTCCCTCTCGTGCTGCGCGACCTGACCGCCCGCTACGAGGACCAGCATCGCGACGCGCTCGACGGCCTCGACCTCACGCTGGACCGGGGCCGCCGGATCGCCGTGG
Organism: Streptomyces sp. NPDC058459; assembly: GCF_042721685.1. Lineage (NCBI taxonomy): Bacteria > Bacillati > Actinomycetota > Actinomycetes > Kitasatosporales > Streptomycetaceae > Streptomyces > Streptomyces sp. NPDC058459. The sequence continues at coordinate 44,254 of NZ_JBHXLV010000018.1, forward strand.
TCGGCCCCTCCGGCTCCGGCAAGACCACCCTGGCCCAGGTGCTGCTGCGCTTCCTGGACGCCGGTTCGGGCACGTACACGCTCGCCGGGGTACCGGCGGACGCGCTGGACGGCGACGAGGTACGGCGGCTGGTCGGGCTGTGCGCCCAGGACGCCCACCTCTTCGACAGCACCGTGCGGGAGAACCTGCTGCTGGCGCGGAAGGACGCGACCGAGGCCGAACTGCGGGACGTACTGCTGCGGGTCCGGCTGCTGGACTGGGTGGACGGGCTCCCCGATGGCCTGGACACGCATGTCGGCGAGCACGGGGCCCGGCTCTCCGGCGGTCAGCGGCAACGGCTGGCGCTGGCCCGTGCGCTGCTCGCGGACTTCCCGGTGCTGGTGCTGGACGAGCCCGCGGAGCACCTCGATCTGCCCACGGCGGACGCCCTCACCGAGGATCTGCTGGCCGCGACCGAGGGCCGCACCACGCTGCTGATCACCCACCGGCTGGCCGGTCTCGCCGCCGTCGAGGAGGTGCTCGTCCTCGACGCGGGCCGCGTGGTGCAGCGTGGCCCGTACGCCGAGCTGCTCGCCGTGGACGGTCCGCTGGCCGCGATGGCCCGCCGCGAGGCCGAGGCGGAGGCCCTCGTCGTGCTCTGACCGGCGGGCCGGTCAGACCCGCCCGGCGAGCAGATCCTCGATCACGCGGGCCACGCCGTCGTCGTTGTTGGCGTGGGTGCGGCCGGTGGCGGCGGCCAGGGTGTCGGGGTGGGCGTTGCCCATCGCGTAAGAACGGCCGGCCCAGGTCAGCATCTCGATGTCGTTGGGCATGTCGCCGAAGGCCACGACCTGCTCCTGCGAGATGCCGCGCTCGGCACAGCACAGGGCCAGGGTGCTGGCCTTGGAGACGCCGGGTCCGCTCAGCTCCAGGAGGGCGCTGGGGCTGGAGCGGGTGACGTTGGCGTGGCCGCCGATGGCGATCCGGGCCAGGGTGAGGAAGGCGTCCGGGTCGAGGTCGGGGTGGTGGGCGAGGATTTTCAGCATCGGCTGGCTCGCGGCGACACCGTCCGGGGCGAGCAGTTCCTCGGCGGGGCGCAGGGTGTCGGGGATCTCCAGATGCAGCTTGGGATAGGCAAGCTCCTGGTGGAAGCCGTAGGTCTGCTCGACCGCGAACAGGGTGCCGGGAGCCGCGTCGCGCAGCAACTGGACCGACTTCAGGGCGTTCTCCCTGGCCAGCTCGCGCACCTTCACGAACCGGTGGGCGCCGGGTCCGCCGTGCAGGTCGACCACGGCGGCGCCGTTGCCGCAGATCGCCAGGCCATGGCCGTGCACATGCTCGCTGACCACGTCCATCCACCGGGCGGGGCGGCCGGTGACGAAGAAGACCTCCACCCCCGCCGCCTCGGCCGCGGCCAGCGCGGCGACGGTACGCGCGGAGACGGTCTGGTCGTCGCGCAGCAGGGTGCCGTCGAGGTCGGTGGCGATCAGGCGCGGCGGCGGAAGGGAGGCCCCTCCTCGTCCGGACGGGGCCGACGGCTGGGCGGAGGCCGGGGTCCCCGGCTGTCTGGTCGCTGAGGTCACCCGGCCATTGTCGCGCACCCGTACGCGCGTCCGCACGGGTGCGTGCCGAAGGGGCGGCATCCGCCCGGATCAGCGTGTCTGGTTCGGCGGCGTTCAACGTGCTCATCTGAGCCACGCCAGCGGGACGGTTCCACACGGCGTCGTCTGTTTGCCCGAACAGTGGCCTAAGGCTGGACGCATCGGTATCTCGCACGGGAATTGACGTACTGGGGCTCGCACGGGGCTGCCGTTACCCAGTTGACAGCCACGGTCCGTCGCTGGTGCGAGGTCCGCTGCTCGTAAGGTCGTACCATGCGACTGAGTACCGTGATCTTGCCGATCCACCGTTGGACCGAAGGCCGAGAGGTGTGGGAGAGGGCGGAGGGGCTGGGGTCCCACGCCGCGTACACCTACGACCACCTGTCCTGGCGGGTGCCGTTCCGGGACGGGCCCTGGTACGGAGCGATTCCCACCCTCACGGCCGCCGCGACGGCGACGCGGCACATCCGGCCGGGGACCCTCGTGACCTCAGTCAAGGCTTTTTCACCTATCGCAGGCTGACCTGCGGAGATTTCATTCGGTCAGCTGTCACAGCTGCCCCTCTCAGATGCCGACGAGCCGGACACGGTCGCCACACAACCGGGCCATGTCATCGACGTCGGAGGTCAGCATGACCACCGGGCCCGGCTGGCGCAGGGCCACCTCGGCCACGGTCGCGTCGATCGCGTACTTGTGGCCGTGCAGACCTGCGGCCTTGAGCAGTTCCGCGGACGCCTTCGCCGCGTCCTCGGTCACCGGCTCGACCCTGACTCTGGAGAGCGCCCACCGCAGCCGAGGCATGTTCACCCGCGCATGGCTGACTTCCACGATGGTGTTGGCACCGATGACGAAATCGGCACCCACGGCATGGAACACCTGGAACATCGCGAGGATCTTGCGGTCCTGGGCAATCCAGGCAGAAAGCCCATGGGAGTCCAGCACGACCGTCTCGACATGCTCTTTCACGCCGCGCTGGCCGGTCCGCCCGTACCCGTCGCCCCAAAGATCCTGGAGCGCGCTTCCGCCAACTCTTCCTCGGTAAAGGCCCCGTGCTCCTCCTGGTGACGCTGCAGATCGGCACCGAGCAGCTGGTGCCGCAGTTGCCGCGCCACCGCCTCGGCGACATAGCCGGAGACGTTGTCGGTGAGCTTCCTGAGCTCGGCGACCTGCTCGTTCGGCAGCGTCACAGTGATACGCGTGGTGTCCGCCATGACCCGAGCATACTGTGATATGCGCCCGGAGCGTGTCGCTCGCCACACGTCCAGACGCGAGCGCCCCATACCCACTGCCGGCCACACCGGGGCCATGCCTGCCGAAAGGGAGCATCCGCCGGCATCCGGGTTTGAGCAAGGCTGCGCCGACCCGCCATGATGGGCCTGCCTGGTGAGCGGGACGCGGCAAGGACCGCCTGGAACACGATGGGGCGAATGGGCGTGGCACGGATCGTCGTACGAGAACCACGCACCAGCACAAGGATCACGCCACCGCTCGCCACACCGGAGGCAACCGCCTTCGCGGCCGCCCTGCTCGACGGCGGCTGGGCGGCGGTATTCCTGCCCGGCGAACCCGCCCGCCTCGGACGGCTGCTGCTCTGGAAGCCCACCGGGGCAGCGACGGCAGACGGCACAGTGCCCGAGGGCATCGAATCCGAGTCGGTGGAACTGGTGCTGCCGCACGGCCGGTCGGTCCGGCGCCGCCGAGTCGAGGGCTATGCGCTGCCCGCCGCCGTCGCTGTCGCCGCCCTGGCCGACGCCCGGCCGGCGCACCCGTCCGCCGCGGCCTGGCAAGCCGCCTCCCGCTTCGCGCTGCGGCTGCTCGCCGACGGCCGTCTCCATCCGGCCCTCACCGACGCCGGCTACGACACGTGGCAGGCGGGTCCCCTCACCGCCGTACAGCGGCAGACGCTGGATGCCCTCGGCGCCGCCTTCCCACCACACGCCCACTGCCTGCCCGACCCCGGCCCGGCTCCACTGCGCATCGCGGAACCGGTCGCGCTGGTACGCCAGTTCTGCGACGCGGTCGCGGACGACCTGGTCCGTACTCCGGCCGCGCCGCTCGCGATGGGGGCGCTGCCGTACGCCTGGCGCGAGGCGCGTGCCGCGCCCGCCCTGCGCGACTGGGCCGAGGAGACCGTCGCCGCGTTCACCGCCGACATCGGCGTCTCGCTGCGTGTCGACCTGCCCGAGGGGCGGCGCCGGCAGTTCCAGGCCGTGCTGCAGTTGCACACCGCGGCGGATCCGGCGCTCGTCGTAGAGGCCGCACGGCTGTGGAACGACCCGTCCGAGACCGAGCGCCTCCTCGGCCCTCGCGCCGAGACCGAGACGCTGCTCGCACTGCGCCGCGGCGCCCGCGTCTGGCCTCCGCTCGACCGGCTGCTGAAGGACGCCGCTCCGGACCAGCTGCGGCTGACCGACGACGAGGCGTTCGACCTGCTGGGCGACGCCACCGACACGCTGCGGGCCGCCGGTATCGACGTGCACTGGCCACGCGAGCTGGTCAAGGCGCTCAGCGCGACTGCCGAGATCGGGCAGCGCACCGCGCCCGGCTCCAGTGCCGGTGGTCTGCTCGACGCCGACGCCCTCCTCGACTTCCGTTGGCAGCTCTCGCTCGGCGGTGAGCCGCTCACCGAGGCCGAGATGGACGCCCTCGCCGAGGCACGCCGTCCCCTCATCAGGCTGCGCGACCAGTGGGTGGTCGCCGACCCGAAACTGGTGGCCCGCGCCCGACGCCGCCGGATGGAGTCGCTCACTCCCATGGAGGCCCTGAGCGCCGCGCTGACCGGCGAGGTGGAACGGGACGGGGAGACGATCACCTGTGCTGCGGTCGGGGCGCTCAGCGACCTCGTCGCCCGTATCCGTGAACCCGAGTCCCGTACTCACGCCACCCAGCCCGCCGCTCTGAAGGCCACGCTGCGCGACTACCAGAAGCGGGGCCTGGCCTGGCTGGCGGAGATGTGTGAGCTCGGCCTCGGCGGCTGCCTCGCCGACGACATGGGCCTGGGCAAGACCATCACCCTGCTCGCCCTGCACCTGCACCGCCAGACCGACCCCGCCACCGCGGGCCCCACCCTCGTCGTCTGCCCCACTTCCCTGCTCGGCAACTGGCAGCGCGAGGCCGCCCGGTTCGCGCCCGCCACCCCCGTGCGCCGCTACCACGGCGGCGACCGGCACCTGAAGGACCTGGCCGGGGACGAGATCGTCCTGGTCACCTACGGTGTGCTGCGCCGCGACCGGGACGCCCTCGCCGAGACCGCCTGGTCGCTGATCGCCGCCGACGAGGCCCAGCACGTCAAGAACCCCTATGCCGTCACGGCCCGCGAACTGCGCGCCCTGCCCGCCCGCGCCCGCGTCGCCCTCACCGGTACCCCCGTGGAGAACGACCTCTCCGAGCTGTGGGCGCTCCTCGACTGGACCACCCCCGGGCTCCTCGGTCCGCTCGCCGCCTTCCGTGACCGCCACGCCCGCGCGATCGAGTCGGGCGAGGACGCACAGGCCGCCGAACGGCTATCGCGCCTCGTCCGCCCGTTCCTGCTGCGCCGCCGGAAATCCGACCCCGGCATCGCACCCGAACTGCCCGCCAAGACCGAGACCGACCGCGTCGTCCCGCTGACCGCCGAGCAGGCGAGCCTGTACGAGGCGGTGGTCCGCGAGACCATGGCGAAGATCGCCGAAGCCGACGGCATCGCCCGCCGCGGACTGATTCTCAAGCTCCTCACCGCGCTGAAGCAGATCTGCAACCACCCCGCCCAGTACTTGCGCCAGTCCACACCGCTGCACGGCCGCTCGGGCAAACTCGGCCTCCTCGACGAACTCGTCGACACCATCACCGCCGAGGGCGAGTCGGTACTGGTCTTCACCCAGTACAGGCAGATGGCGGCTCTGCTGGAGAGACATCTCACTGAACGAGGCGTGCCCACCCTCTTCCTGCACGGCGGCACGCCCGTCACCGCACGCGAGGAGATGGTGAAACGCTTCCAGCGGGGCGAAGTGCCGGTGTTCCTGTTGTCGTTGAAGGCGGCCGGCACCGGCCTCAACCTCACTCGCGCCAACCACGTCGTGCACTACGACCGCTGGTGGAATCCTGCCGTCGAGGACCAGGCCACCGACCGCGCCTACCGCATCGGCCAGGACAAGCCCGTCCAGGTCCACAAGCTCATCGCCGAAGGCACCGTGGAGGACAGGGTGGCGAAACTGCTGGAATCCAAGCGGGCGCTCGCGGACGCCGTCGTCGGCTCAGGCGAAGCCACTCTGACCGAACTGTCCGACGCCGACCTCGCCGAACTCGTCGCCCTGGGGAAGCAGTCATGAACCCGTCCGTCCCCGGCCCTCGCCGCGCACCCGGCCGTGGCAGGCGTGCCTTCGCGGCGACATGGTGGGGCCAGGCGTGGGTGACGGCCCTGGAGGACTCCACCCTGGACTCGGGGCGGCTGTCCCGCGGACGCACCTACGCCCGCAAGGACATGGTCGGCGCGGTCACCATCGCCCCCGGCCAGGTCAAGGCCGCCGTCCAGGGCAGCCGTCCGCGCCCGTACCGCTCCGCCGTCCACCTGCCCGTCCTCACCGACGCCCAGTGGCACACCCTTCTCGACGCCATCGCGGCCCGAGCGGGGCATCTCGCGGCACTCCTCGACGGTGAGATGCCCGCTGAGCTCATCGACGACGCCCGCCACGCGGGCGTCCCCCTCCTCCCGCAACCCACCGAGCTCGACCCCGAATGCTCCTGTCCCGACTGGGGCCATCCCTGTAAACACGCCGCCGCACTCTGCTACGCCATCGCCGCGACCATCGACGACGACCCGTTCGTGCTGTTCGCACTGCGGGGCCGCGGTCGGGACGACGTCCTGGCAGAACTGCGCGCACGCCGGACAGCGGGCCGCACCACCGACGCCCCGCCCTCTGCGGCCGGTATCCACGCGGCCGGGGCCTATGCCGCCTGGACCGCCCGGACCGAGCACGCCCCGGGGTGGCCCGACCTGCCCGAACCATCCGCCCACGACACCGCGCTGCCGGTCCCCCCACCGACCCGCAGCGGCCTCGCCGGCGCCGACCTGGAGCGCCTGATGACCGATGCCTCGGCACGCGCGGCCCGGCTGCTGTCGGGCGACGCCACCACCCTGCACCTGACTCAGCACCAGGACGCCGTCCGCATCGCCGCGAGCGGCCCCGGCCCTGAGTGGTTCCACCGCCTGGTCCAGAACACCGGCGCCAACCCCACCGCCTTCGCCCGCCTCACCCGCGCATGGCGCCACGGCGGCCCCACCGGCCTCACCGTGGTCGAACAGCCCCACAGCCCGGAACCGTCGGCGATGAGGGCAGCCCGTACCGGCCTGACCACGGCCCTCGCGGAGATGACCGACGCCCCCGTCCGCCTCAGGGCCTGGCGCAACCGCCTCACCCTCCCCGACCACGGCATCCAGCTGCGCCTGGGGCCCGACGCCTGCTGGTACCCCTACCTCCAGGACGACGACGGCGAATGGTGGCCGGCGGCACCGGCCGACACCGACCCCGTTTCCGCGCTGACCGCTGTCTGGCAACGCACCGGGGCGCAGTAAAAATCCCTCAGCATTGCTCGTAGTCACCAGAACATAGGATCGTAGGCATGCGACTGAGCACCGTAATCCTTCCTGTTCACCGGTGGGGCGAGGGACGGAAGGTCTGGCGGCGAGCCGAAGACCTCGGGTTTCACGCCTCCTACACCTACGACCACCTGTCCTGGCGGGTGCCGTTCCGGGACGGGACCTGGTACGGAGCGATTCCCACCCTCACGGCCGCCGCGACGGCGACGCGGCGCATCCGGCTGGGGACCCTCGTGACCTCAGTCAAGCCTTTTTCACCTATCGCGTGCTGACCTGCTCATTCGCGGTGGCCTGGGACCGGCCCCTTACCGAATCTGGCGAGCGCTAGATGTACTGACCCGGGAGGTTGTGGACGGGTGAGTCAGGTCTCGGTTCAGGGGTCTTGAACGGGTGAGGGCCTTCCGGTTCGGTGTGGATTGCGACG
>NZ_JBHXLV010000019.1:0-50310 GCF_042721685.1 Streptomyces sp. NPDC058459
GCCCGGGAGACACGCTCCCGGGCCGCGTAGCACTCCCGGAAGCCTCAGCCGACGACCGTCCAGGTGTCCCCGCCCGCCAGCAGCGTGGCCAGGTCGCCCTTGCCCTGCTGCTCGATCGCCGTGTCCAGCTGCTCGGACATCAGGCTGTCGTAGACCGGCCGGTCCACCGCGCGGAACACCCCGATCGGGGTGTGGTGCAGGGTGTCGGGGTCGGCGAGGCGGGACAGGGCGAAGGCGGTGGTGGGGGAGGCCGCGTGCGCGTCGTGGACCAGCAGGTCGGCCTCGTTGTCCGGGGTCACGGTGACCACCGTCAGCTCACCGGTGCGGTCCCGGACGACCCCGCGCGAGCCGTCCGCGCCGAACCGCACCTGCTGCCCGTGCTCCAGCCGGATCAGCGCCTCCTCGGCCCGCTGCTTGTCCTTGAGGGCGTCGAAGGCACCGTCGTTGTAGATGTTGCAGTTCTGGTAGATCTCGATCAGCGCGGTGCCCGGATGGTCGGCAGCCGCCCGCAGCACCTCGGTCAGATGCCTGCGGTCGGAGTCGATGGTCCGGGCGACGAACGACGCCTCCGCGCCGAGCGCCAGGGACACCGGGTTGAACGGCGCGTCCAGCGACCCCATCGGCGTCGACTTGGTGATCTTGCCGAGTTCGGAGGTCGGGGAGTACTGGCCCTTGGTGAGGCCGTAGATCCGGTTATTGAACAGCAGGATCTTGAGGTTCACATTGCGGCGCAGCGCGTGGATCAGGTGGTTGCCGCCGATGGACAGGGCGTCCCCGTCACCGGTGACCACCCACACCGACAGGTCCCGCCGGCTGGCGGCGAGCCCGGTCGCGATGGCCGGGGCGCGGCCGTGGATGGAGTGCATCCCGTAGGTGTTCATGTAGTACGGGAAGCGGGACGAGCAGCCGATGCCCGAGACGAAGACGATGTTCTCCCTCGCCAGCCCCAGCTCCGGCATGAAGCCCTGCACGGCCGCGAGGATCGCGTAGTCACCGCAGCCTGGGCACCAGCGGACCTCCTGGTCGGACTTGAAGTCCTTCATCGACTGCTTGCCCTCGGCCTTGGGGACCAGCTGGAGCAGCTCGCGTGCGGAGTCAGTCATCGATGGCCTCCTTGAGCGCGGTGGCGAGCTGTTCCGCCTTGAACGGCATGCCGTTGACCTGGTTGAACGAGCGGGCGTCGACGAGGTACTTCGCCCGGATCAGGGTGGCGAGCTGCCCGAGGTTCATCTCCGGGACCACCACCTTGTCGTAACCCTCCAGCAACTCGCCGAGGTTGGCCGGGAAGGGGTTGAGGTGGCGCAGATGCGCCTGCGCGATCGACTCACCGGCCGCGCGCAGCCGCCGTACCGCCGCCGTGACGGGGCCGTATGTCGAACCCCAGCCCAGCACCAGCGTCCGCGCGCCGTCCGGATCGTCCACCTCGACGTCGGGGACGTCGACGCCGTCGATCTTGGCCTGGCGGGTGCGGACCATCAGGTCGTGGTTGGCCGGGTCGTAGGAGATGTTGCCCGTGCCGTACTGCTTCTCGATGCCGCCGATGCGGTGCTCCAGGCCCGGTGTGCCGGGTACGGCCCAGGGGCGGGCCAGTGTGTGCGGGTCCCGCTCGTACGGCCAGAAGACCTCGGTGCCGTCCTCCAGGGTGTGGTTCGGCCCCTGCGCGAACTGGACCTGGAGATCCGGGAGTTCGTTGATGTCCGGGACGCGCCACGGCTCCGAGCCGTTGGCCAGGTAGCCGTCGGAGAGCAGGAACACCGGGGTGCGGTAGGTCACCGCGATCCGGGCCGCCTCCAGAGCCGCGTAGAAGCAGTCGGCGGGCGTGCGGGGGGCGACCACGGGCACCGGTGCCTCGCCGTTGCGCCCGTACATCGCCTGCAGCAGATCGGCCTGCTCGGTCTTGGTCGGCAGCCCCGTCGACGGCCCGCCACGCTGGATGTCGATCACCAGCAGCGGCAGCTCCAGCGACACCGCGAGCCCGATGGTCTCCGACTTCAGCGCCACACCGGGACCGGACGTCGTCGTCACGGCGAGGGACCCGCCGAAGGCGGCCCCCAGCGCCGCGCCGATGCCCGCGATCTCGTCCTCCGCCTGGAAGGTCCGCACACCGAAGTTCTTGTGCTTCGACAGTTCGTGCAGGATGTCGGAGGCCGGGGTGATCGGGTACGAGCCCAGGAACAGCGGCAGATCCGCCTGCTGCGAGGCGGCGATCAGCCCGTAGGCGAGGGCCAGGTTCCCGGAGATGTTGCGGTAGACGCCGGGCGGGAAGGCCCGCGCGGCCGGCGCCACCTCGTAGGAGACGGCGAAGTCCTCCGTCGTCTCACCGAAGTTCCAGCCCGCACGGAACGCGGCCACGTTGGCCGCCGCGATGTCCGGCTTCCTGGCGAACTTGGTGGTCAGGAACTTCTCGGTGGCCTCGGTGGGCCGGTGGTACATCCAGCTCAGCAGCCCGAGCGCGAACATGTTCTTGCTGCGCTCGGCCTCCTTGCGGGAGAGGTCGAACTCCTTCAGCGCCTCGACCGTGAGCGTGGTCAGCGGCACCGGGTGCAGGTGATAGCCGTCGAGCGAGCCGTCGTCCAGCGGGGAGCCGGCGTACCCCACCTTCTGCAGCGCCCGCTTGGTGAACTCGTCCGTGTTGACGATGATCTCGGCGCCGCGCGGCAGATCGCCGACGTTGGCCTTCAGCGCGGCCGGGTTCATGGCGACCAGCACGTTCGGCGCGTCGCCCGGGGTCAGGATGTCGTGGTCGGCGAAGTGGAGCTGGAACGAGGAGACGCCGGGCAGGGTGCCGGCGGGCGCGCGGATCTCAGCGGGGAAATTGGGAAGGGTGGAGAGGTCGTTGCCGAAGGACGCGGTCGACGAGGTGAACCGGTCCCCGGTGAGCTGCATACCGTCACCGGAGTCCCCCGCGAACCGGATGATCACCCGGTCCAGGCGCCGTACGTCCTTCGCTCCACCCGGTCTGCGCTGCTCACCCGCGGTGTTCTCGTCGGCCTGCTCCGCTGGGCTGCTGACCTGACTGGTCACTGAACTGGACCTCCTTCGAGGCGGCCGTCCGGGGGCGGTCTTCCCCCGGACCAATCCCAGGACCAACCCTACGTCGCTCAGGGTCGGCTTCCGAGGATCGCTGCGTATCTCCCGGCATATGGACTTGCTTATGCCGCCCAGTCTCGGTGCGTCAGGAGTTCAGGTAGGTCAGCACCGCCAGAACACGCCGGTGGTCTCCGTCGCTCGGGGTCAGCCCCAGCTTCATGAAGATGTTGCTGACGTGCTTCTCGACCGCGCCGTCGCTCACCACGAGCTGCCGGGCCACCGCCGAATTGGTCCGCCCCTCCGCCATCAGCCCCAGCACCTCGCGCTCGCGCGGGGTCAGCGCCGCCAGCACGTCCTGCTTGCGGCTGCGGCCCAGCAGCTGTGCCACCACCTCCGGGTCCAGCGCCGTACCGCCCGACGCGACCCGCTCCACCGCGGCGACGAACTCGCGCACGTCCGCGACCCGGTCCTTCAGCAGATAGCCGACCCCCCGGCTGGAACCGGCCAGCAGTTCGGTGGCGTACCGCTCCTCCACGTACTGCGACAGCACCAGCACCCCCAGCTCGGGGTGGCGGCCGCGCAGCTCCACGGCGGCCCGCACCCCCTCGTCGGTGTGCGTCGGCGGCATCCGTACGTCCGCCACCACCACGTCCGGCAGCTCGCCTCGCCCGGCCAGCTCCGCGATGGTGGCGAGCAGCGCCTCCGCGTCCGCGACCCCGGCCACCACCTCGTGCCCGAGGTCGGTCAGCAGCCGGGTCAGCCCCTCTCTGAGCAGCACCGAGTCCTCGGCGATCACCACACGCACCTTGTTCTCCACGATTCCCCGAGCCCCCACACGCCTGCCGACAAGGAGGCCCAGCATCTCAGTTCCCCGGGGTCCGCCAGGGCAGTTCGGCGGTGACGACGGTCGGCCCGCCGGGCGGGGAGTCCACGACGAGCACCCCGTCGACCGCGCCGAGCCGCTCGGCGAGTCCGGCGAGTCCTGATCCGCGGCTGGGGTCGGCTCCGCCGGTGCCGTTGTCGGTGATCTGGAGCATGAGGTGGTGGGGGGTGTGCCAGAGGTCGAGGGTGGCGTGGGTGGCGTGGCTGTGTTTGCTGATGTTCTGGAGGAGTTCGCTGGCGGTGTAGTAGGTGATTCCTTCGATGGCGGGTGCGGGTCGGGTGGGGAGGTCGACGGTGAGGGTGACGGGGGTGGTGCAGCGGGTGGCGATGTGGGAGAGGGCTGCGTCGAGTCCTCGGTCGGTGAGGATGGCGGGGTGGATGCCTCGGGCGAGGTCGCGGAGTTCTTTGAGGGCGGTTTTGACTTCGCCGTGGGCTTCTTCGACCATGCGGGCGGCGGTTTCGGGGTCGTGGTGGAGTTTTTCCTTGGCGAGGCCGAGTTCCATGGCGAGGTTGACGAGGCGTGCCTGTGCTCCGTCGTGGAGGTCGCGTTCGATGCGGCGCAGGTCGGCGGCGGCGGTGTCGACCACGACACCCCGGTCCGACTCCAGCTCCTCCACCCGTGCCGTCAGCCGCGAGGGGCCGAGCAGCCCGCGCACCAGCAGCCCGTCCACCGTGGTGAGCCCCCGCAGCACCCACGGGGTGAGGAGCGTGAACACCAGGCCGGTCAGCGAGGTCACGGTGATCTCGAAGGGGTTGTCCAGGTAGACGCTGTGGTGGCCGTCCCCGTAGAGCTGGATGCCGCCCTGCCCGACCCACATCGGGAACACCCAGAACCACAGCGGGTACGTCAGCAGCGCCCAGCCGTACGTCCAGAAGCTGACGGCCACCGAGAACGAGAACACCGCCCACGGGAAGTGGACCAGCCCGTACACCAGGTGCCGCCAGGACGAGCCGCTCTTGAGCACCGCGCCGAGCCAGGGCAGCAGCCCCGGTCCGCTGGGCTTCAGCGGCTCCGGCGCGGCCACCCGCACCCTGAGCAGCGCGCCGGCCCGCGCCCGCTCCAGCACTCCGAAGCCCCGGCAGCCGACCAGGGCCAGCGCGAGGACGGGCACCCCGACGAAGGTGACCAGCAGGCCGGCGCCGAGCGACATCATCGTGACCGTCCACACGAACAGGGCGACGGCCACCGGCAGTCCGGTCAGTACGTAGCCCAGCTCCCGCCAGGTCCGTGCCTCCAGCGGCGCCCGCAGCGCGGCGGGGAGGCGGGGGCGGCCGGGCTCTTCCCGGTATGACGTGAGATGCGTGGCCATCGGTGTCTTCCTCGTTCTCCTGGTGGTGGCGTACCTGCTCAGCGTGCCCGTCCGCACCCGGTGCGGACCATGGCGTGTGTCCCCGTCTCGAACAGGGGGTTCTCCCTACCGCCCGGCGCCCCGCCCGGCGCCCCGCCCGGCGCCCCGCTCGTCGCCACGGTCCCGCCAGGGCAGTTCCGCGGTGACGACGGTCGGCCCGCCGGGCGGGGAGTCCACGACGAGCACCCCGTCGACCGCGCCGAGCCGCTCGGCGAGTCCGGCGAGTCCTGATCCGCGGCTGGGGTCGGCTCCGCCGGTGCCGTTGTCGGTGATCTGGAGCATGAGGTGGTGGGGGGTGTGCCAGAGGTCGAGGGTGGCGTGGGTGGCGTGGCTGTGTTTGCTGATGTTCTGGAGGAGTTCGCTGGCGGTGTAGTAGGTGATTCCTTCGATGGCGGGTGCGGGTCGGGTGGGGAGGTCGACGGTGAGGGTGACGGGGGTGGTGCAGCGGGTGGCGATGTGGGAGAGGGCTGCGTCGAGTCCTCGGTCGGTGAGGATGGCGGGGTGGATGCCTCGGGCGAGGTCGCGGAGTTCTTTGAGGGCGGTTTTGACTTCGCCGTGGGCTTCTTCGACCATGCGGGCGGCGGTTTCGGGGTCGTGGTGGAGTTTTTCCTTGGCGAGGCCGAGTTCCATGGCGAGGTTGACGAGGCGTGCCTGTGCTCCGTCGTGGAGGTCGCGTTCGATGCGGCGCAGGTCGGCGGCGGCGGTGTCGACCACGACACCCCGGTCCGACTCCAGCTCCGCGATCCGGCGCTCCAGCTCGTCCGAGGGTGCCAGCAGGGCCCGCGCCATCGCCCGGTCCACGTTCGCCAGGCCCCGCGCCACGTGGCCCAGCACCGGCCACAGCACGAAGAACGAGGTCAGCACGGTGGTGAAGGTCAGCACGCCCCAGGGCAGCCGGATCAGGCAGTAGAGCATCGACCGCCAGCCCACCGGGTCCCGCAGCGCCTGCCACAGCCCCCGCACCACCCCGCCGCCCCGGGCGAACGGCCGCGGCGACGGCTCCGGCACCCGCACCCCGAGCAGCACCCGGACCCGCGCCCGCTCCAGCCGGCCCAGCAGCCGGGCGCCCAGCAGCGAGCCCGCGAGCAGCGGCAGCCCGAGTACCGTGACGGTGAGGCCCCCGCTCACGGACAGCACGGTGACCGCGTAGACGAAGCCGGCCACCGCCAGCGGCAGGTTCAGCAGGAGATGCGCGATCTCCTTCCAGGTGTGCGCGTCGAAGGCGAGCCGGGCGGACGGCGGACGGCCGGGGTCGCCGGCCGGTCCGGCGGCGGGAGCGGGAACGGTCATGGCGGCCAGCCTGCCGTGCCCGGAGGGCCGTACGCCATGCGGTGGACCGCCTCCCGGCCCCTGGGGAAAACCCCACCCCGGGCCTCGCTGGGCGTGACGGGCTGCTTACCGGCGCCTTATCAGGGCCTAGACTCCCGTGCGTACGCAAACCTCCGGCCGCATCCGTCACCTGGTGCGCCGAGGCCACGAAGGACACGCGGTCCAGGGAGCGAGGACGCACGGTGCGGGAGACGCTGGGGGTTACGACGGTCGCCGCGGCCGACACCGCGCCGGACTACTTCGGTTCCTACTCGGTCGTGGGCCTGCTCGCCGTCGTCGGCGTGCTCTTCGTCGCGGCCGCCTTCGGCGCCGGCCGCCTGCTGCGGCCCGTGGTGCCCACCCCCGAGAAGCTCATGACCTACGAGTGCGGCGTCGACCCCGTCGGCGAGGGCTGGGCCCACACCCAGGTCCGCTACTACGTCTACGCCTTCCTGTACGTGGTCTTCGCCGTCGACTCGGTCTTCCTGTTCCCCTGGGCGACGGTCTTCGCCACCCCCGGCTACGGCGCGGCCACCCTGGTGGAGATGTTCGTCTTCCTGGGCTTCCTCGCCGTCGGCCTGCTGTACGCCTACAAGAAGGGCGTCCTGACATGGACGTGAACCCGGCCGCCCCCGAGCCGGTGCTGCTGCCCGAGCCCAAGAGGCTGGGCGCCCTGTCCCGGCTCGCCCCCGAGCCGATGAAGGTCGTCCTGAACTGGGGCCGCCGCTACTCGCTGTGGGTCTTCAACTTCGGCCTCGCCTGCTGCGCGATCGAGTTCATCGCCGCGTCGATGGCCCGCCACGACTTCATCCGGCTCGGCGTCATCCCCTTCGCGCCGGGCCCCCGCCAGGCGGACCTGATGGTCGTCTCCGGCACGGTCACCGACAAGATGGCGCCCGCCGTGAAGCGGCTGTACGAGCAGATGCCCGAGCCGAAGTACGTCATCTCCTTCGGCGCCTGCTCCAACTGCGGCGGACCGTACTGGGACTCCTACTCCGTCACCAAGGGCGTCGACCAGATCATCCCGGTCGACGTGTACGTGCCGGGCTGCCCGCCGCGCCCCGAGGCGCTGCTCCAGGGCATCCTGAAGCTCCAGGAGAAGATCGCCCGCGAGTCCCTGGCGGAGCGGTACGGCACGGGGGGCGCCGCCCGCCCGTCCGCCGCCGCGCTCCGGAGCGGCCTGGTGCGTCCCCCCGCCGTGGGGGAGGGGGACGCGCGATGAGCACCGGCTGGCTGCCCGCCCCCGCGGACGAACTCTTCGGCCCCGACGCCACCGCCGAGGAGTCGTACGACGTCCTCACCGTCGACGTGCCTCCCGCCGCCTGGCTCACCGCCCTTGAGACGGCCCGCACGACGCTGACCTGCACCTACTTCGACTGGCTGAGCGCGGTCGACGAACCCGGCACCGGCTTCCGGGTCTCCGCCCACGTCGTCGCCCTGCACCCGGTCCGCCGCCTGCTGGTGCGGACGACCGTCCCGCACGAGGCGCCGGTGCTGCCGAGCGCCGTCGGCGTGTACGCGGGCGCCGCCTGGCACGAGCGGGAGACCCACGAGATGTTCGGGGTCGACTTCACCGGCCACCCCGGACTGGAGCACCTGCTCCTCCCGGAGAACTTCGAGGGCCACCCACTGCGCAAGGACTTCGTCCTAGCCGCCCGCGTCGCCAAGGCGTGGCCGGGGGCGAAGGAACCGGGCGAGTCGGAACACGGCGGCCCGAAGCGACGCCAGATGCTCCCGCCGGGGGTGCCCGACCCGAACGAATGGGGCCCACTGAAGGGCCAGTTGCCACCGGCACCGTCGCGTCCCGCGAGGGGAGCGGCGGGGGAGCGCCCGGCTCGGCGGGCTCAGTCCACGGGAGAGCCCGGAGCCGACGCTGTCCGCCCGCGCGGTACTCGGAGTGCGGGTGAGGGGTCGGCGAGTCAGGTGGCACCGGCGCCGGGGGCTGCTGCTGGGCCGCGGCGGGTGCGGAGCGCCGGCGAGGGCTCGGCCGGCCAGGGCGCGGGGGAGGCGGGTGCCGGGGCTTCGCCGCGGCGGATGCGGAGTGCGAGTCAGGGGTCGGCCGGCCAGGGGGCTCCGGAGGACGCGGAAGCTCCTGCCGAGACGCCGACCGAGGCACCCAGGGGGCCGCGCAGGTCGCGCAGCGCCTCGCAGGGATCGGCCTCGCAGCGAACCGGGACGCCCGAGCCCGCTGAGCCCCCGGTACCGGCAGAGCCGGCCGAGCAGACCGAGTCTTCCGAACCGAGCGGATCGAGCGGATCGAGCGGGCCGGACGAGTCCGCACAGCTGGCCGAGCCGAAGAAGCCGGCCGAGCCGAAGAAGCCAGCCGAGCCGGCGCAGCGTCGCAGCGCGGACGCGCCCTGGCATCACGCCCGTCCGGCGTTCGAGGAGGCCGACGAGCCCCCGAAGACACCCCCCGCTCCCGAGCCGGAACCCACCGACGCCCCCGACGACCCTGACGACCCCGAAGGAGGCGCGCGGTGAACGACGTACTGGACGTCGCCCTGCGACTCCTCGTCGTGTTCGTCGTCTTCCTGACGCTCCCGCTGGTCATCGGCCAGACCGAGCACAAGGTGATGGCGCACATGCAGGGCCGCCTCGGCCCGATGTACGCGGGCGGCTTCCACGGCTGGGCCCAACTCGTGGCGGACGGTGTGAAGTTCGCGCAGAAGGAGGACGTGGTCCCGGCGGGTGCCGACCGCCGCGTCTTCCAGCTCGCCCCGGCCGTGGCCCTGCTGCCGTACCTCCTCGTGCTGCTCGCCATCCCGATCGGCCCGAGCGCCGGTGCCGTCGGCCAGGTACTCGACGCGGGCATCTTCTTCGTGCTCGCGGTGATGGGCGTGGGCGTCCTCGGCTCGCTGATGGCGGGCTGGGCCAGCGCGAACAAGTTCTCCCTGCTCGGCGGCCTGCGCACCGCCGCCCAGCTGCTCGCCTACGAACTCCCGATGCTGCTAGCCGCCGCCTCCGTGGCGATGGCGGCCGGCACGGTCTCGCTGCCCGGCATCGCCGGCGCCTTCCACTGGTGGTGGCTGCCCTGGCAGCTCACCGGCGCGGTGGTGTTCTTCGTCGCCGGTCTCGCCGAGCTGCAACGGCCACCGTTCGACATGCCGGTGGCCGACTCGGAGATCATCTTCGGCGCGTACACCGAGTACACCGGCCTGCGCTTCGCCCTGTTCCTGCTCGCCGAGTACGCGGGGATCGTCGTCCTGTGCGGTCTGACCACCGTGCTCTTCCTGGGCGGCTGGCACGGGCCCTGGGGCGCCGACGGGCTCGGCTGGGTGTGGACCCTGGTGAAGACCGCGCTCCTCGCCTTCCTGGTGATCTGGCTCCGCGTCACCTACCCCCGGCTGCGCGAGGACCAGCTCCAGAAGCTCTCCTGGACCGTCCTCGTCCCGCTCGCCCTCGCCCAGATCGCCCTCACCGGCGTCGTCAAGGTGGTGACCGCCTGATGTCCGTCCCCTTCTCCGGCCTGGCCAAGGGCCTCGCCGTCACCCTGCGCACGATGACGAGGAAGACGGTCACCGAGCAGTACCCCGACGTCCAGCCCGACCTCCCGCCCCGCACCCGCGGGGTCATCGGCCTGTTCGAGGAGAACTGCACGGTCTGCATGCTCTGCGCCCGCGAGTGCCCCGACTGGTGCATCTACATCGACTCCCACAAGGAGACCGTCCCCGCAGCCGCCCCCGGCGGACGCGAGCGCAGCCGGAACGTCCTCGACCGGTTCGCCATCGACTTCTCCCTCTGCATGTACTGCGGCATCTGCATCGAGGTCTGCCCCTTCGACGCGCTGTTCTGGTCCCCGGAGTTCGAGTACGCCGAGACCGACATCCGCGAGCTGACCCACGAGCGCGACAAGCTCCGCGAGTGGATGTGGACCGTCCCGGCCCCGCCCGCACCGGACCCGCGCGCGGAGGAGCCGAAGGAGATCGCCGCCGCTCGCAAGAGCGCCGGCAAACTGGCCGCCGCCCAGGCGGCCCAGGCAGCCGAAGACGCCCAGGCTCAGGAGGGAACGCAGTGAGCCTCGCCGCCACCGCCCCGCACGGCTTCCTGTCCCCGACCGGTGTCGAGATCGCGTTCCTCCTCGTGGGCCTCGTCACCCTCGGCGCCGCGCTGATCACCGTCACCACCCGCCAACTGGTGCACGCGGCCCTCTGGCTGGTCGTCACGCTCGGCGGGCTGGCCGTCGAATACCTCCTGCTCAGCGCCGAGTTCATCGCCTGGGTGCAGGTCCTCATCTACGTCGGTGCCGTCGTCGTCCTCCTCCTCTTCGGGCTCATGCTCACCAAGGCCCCCATCGGCCGCTCCCCGGACGCCGACTCCGGCAACCGGCCGGCCGCGCTCGTCGTCGCGGTGGGCTCGGCGGGCGCCCTGGTCTGGGTGGTGACGGACGCGTTCCGCGCCACCTGGATCGACCTGGACGGCCCGGCCGCCGGCACCACCCGTGTCACCGGCGAGAGCCTCTTCCGGCACTGGGTGCTGCCCTTCGAGGCGCTGTCCGTACTGCTCCTCGCCGCCCTGGTCGGCGCGATCGTGCTGTCCCGCAAGACCAGGGCGGACCAGGCATCGCCGGTCGTCGTCGAGACTCCCGGCGAGAAGGAAGGCGCCCGCTGATGCACATCGCCTACCCCGCCGTACTCGCCGCCCTCCTCTTCTGCACCGGCCTCTACGGCGTCCTCGCCCGCCGCAACGCCATCCTGGTCCTGATGTCGGTCGAGCTGATGCTCAACGCCGTCAACCTCAACCTCGTCGCCTTCGACGTCTGGCTCAGCAGGGCCGCGAAGGACACCCTGCACTCCGGCCAGGCGCTGACCCTGTTCACCATCGCCATCGCGGCCGCCGAGATCGGCATCGGCCTGGCGATCGTCCTCGCCGTGTACCGCGACCGGGGCACCGCCGACATCGACCGGCTCCGCGACACCGCCGAGACCCCCGGCGACGGTCCCGACGACCCAGACGACCCAGACGACCCAGACGACCCCGATCACCCCGACGCCTCCGGGACCGAGAAGGCTGAGGCCACCGCGTGACCACGACCACCCTCGCCGCCCTCGTCCCCCTCCTGCCCTTCCTCGGCGCCGTCGCCGGACTCCTGCTGGGCCGCAGAGCACCCGGCTTCGTCCGCCCGCTCGCCCTACTGCCCCCGCTGGCCTCGCTCGTCCTTGCCGCGCTGGTCGCGGCCCGCCAGGGCGGCGGACGGGCGATCGACGCGTACACCCTGCTGACGCCCACCGGCTCGGTCCCCGTCGACCTGGCGCTGCACATCGACGGCTTCGCCGCGCTCGTCGCGATCCTGGTGGCCTTCGTGGCGACCTGCGTGCAGCTCTACTCCACCGGCTATCTGCGCGACGACCCCCGCTACCCCTCCTACGCGGCCCTCGTCTCCCTCTTCACCTCCGCGATGCTCCTCGTCGTCTACTCCGGCGACCTGATCGTGCTGCTGGTCGGCTGGGAAGTCATGGGCATCTGCTCCTACTTCCTGGTCGGCCACTACTGGGGCACCCCCGAGGCCCGCGCCGCCTCCCTCAAGGCGTTCCTGGTCACCAAGCTCGGTGACGTCCCGTTCCTGATCGGCCTGTTCGCGCTCGGCACCGACGCCGGGTCCTTCCGCATCACCCGCGTCCTCGACGCCGTGGCGAGCGGCGGACTCGGCCACCCCACCCTGATCGCGCTGCTGCTCCTCACGGGCGTGGCGGGCAAGTCGGCGCAGTTCCCGCTGCACACCTGGCTCCCCGACGCGATGGCGGGCCCCACGCCCGTCTCCGCGCTGATCCACGCGGCCACGATGGTCGCCGCCGGTGTCTACTTCACCGCCCGTCTTCTCCCCGTGTTCGAGGCGTCCGCCGCCGCGATGACCGTCCTCGCGGTGATGGCCGCCGTCACCATGCTGGGCTCCGGCCTCGCCGCGCTCGCCCAGGACGACATCAAGCGCGTCCTCGCCTACTCGACGATCGGCCAGCTCGGCTACATGACCGGCGCCCTCGCCGTCGGCGACCGCGGTGCCGCCGTCTTCCACCTCCTCTCGCACGGCGCCTTCAAGGCGCTGCTGTTCCTCGCCGCCGGAGCCGTCATCCACTCCACCGGCACCAACTCGCTGGCCGCCATGTCCCGGATGAGCCACCTGCGCGACCGTGTCCCGGACGCCTTCTGGACGATGACCGTGGCCCTGCTCGCGCTGGCCGCGATCCCGCCGTTCAGCGGGTTCTTCTCCAAGGAGTCCGTCCTCGGCGCCGCCGAACGCCTCGCCACCGGCCATCCCGGCCCGGCACCGGGCGCCGCCGGCTGGATCGTGCTCGTCGCCGCGCTCGCCACGGCCCTGCTCACCGCCGCCTACGCCACCCGGCTCTGGCTGCTGGCCTTCCGGGGCCGGGGCGCCGAGGCCCCCGGCCTGCCCCGAGCTGTCACCTCCGTTCGGGCAGGGGAGACCCCGACCCGCCGGCCGCTCACCATGACCGTGGTGCTCTGGGTACTGGCCGTGCCCTCGCTGGCCTTCGGCGCGCTCGCCTACCGCGCGCTGCCCGGCTGGTTCGACGGCCGCAGCCTCGCCCCCACCCTCCTCTCCTCCATCCTCGGTACCGGCCTCGCCGTGGTCGGCGGCCTGCTCGCCTACGGCGCCTGGCAGCGTGCCGCCGCACGGGCGCCCCGGGTCCCGCTGGGCGCCGTCGCCGCCCATCCGCAGGGCGACGCGGGCCTGGTCGAGGCCGAGGCCATCGCCGCCCACGAACCGGCGTACGGCGACATCGCCGAGGCCCCCGACCCGGCCGACCCCGGCCGCCTGCTGCTCGGCCCGCTGTACGGGGCCGCCGCCGCGGGCTTCCACCTGGACGCCGTGTACTCGGCGCTGTTCGTCCGCCCCGTCCTGAGCGCCGCGAGCCTCGTCCGGTTCCTGGACCGCGAGGTCGTCGACACCTACGTACGCGGTGCCGCCGCCCTGCCCCGGCTGCTCGGCGCGGCCGTACGGCGGGCGCAGACCGGCAATGTGCAGACCTATGTGAGCGCGCTGCTCGCCGGCACCGTCGTCCTGACGGTCGCCGTCCTCCTCGTCGCCTCGGGAGCGTGAGCGGGCGTGATCGGTATCAGCGAATCAGTGATGCGGTTCCTTCTGGCGTTCGTCGTCGCCGTGCCGCTCCTCGGCGCGGCCGCCGCCCTCCTGCCGGCCCCGCCCGGACTGAAGGGGAAGTCCCCCGACCGGGCCGTGCTCCGGCACGGCGTGACCGTGACCGGCGTGGTCCTCATCGCCGCGATCGTCCTCGCGCTCGGCTTCGACCACGACCACCCCTCGAAGATCCAGGCCACGACCGACATCAGCTGGATTCCCGCACTCCAGGTGCGCGTCCACCTCGGCATCGACGGCATCTCCCTCCCCCTTCTGCTCCTGACCGCGCTGCTGACCTTCCTCTGCGCGCTCTACTCCTGCTCCAAGCCGCCCGCGGGGCCCTCCCCGAAGGCGTTCACCGCCCTGGTCCTGCTGCTCGAAGGGGGCACCCTCGCCTCCTTCGCCGTGCTCGACCTCGTCCTGTTCTTCCTGGCCTTCGAGACCGTGCTGATCCCGATGTACTTCCTCATCGCCCGCTGGGGCGGCGAGGGCCGGACCCGGGCCGCGTGGAAGTTCATCCTGTACACGCTGCTCGGCTCCGTGATCATGCTGCTCGGCCTGCTCCTGATCGGGATCAAAGCGGGCACATTCGATATGGTGGCACTCGCCACTGACAACGGCCGGTCGCTGACCACATCCGTGCAGGTCATCGCCGTTCTGGCGATCGGGATCGGGCTCGCGGTGAAGGCCCCGACGTGGCCCCTGCACAGCTGGCTCCCGGACGCCCACACCGCCGCCCCCACCGTCGGCTCGGTGCTGCTCGCCGGCGTCCTGCTGAAGATGGGCACGTACGGGTTCGTCCGCATCCTGCTCCCGGTCGCGCCCGACGGTTTCCGGGTCTTCGCGCCCTACCTCGCCGCGCTCGCCGTCGTCGGGATCATCTACGGCTCCCTGGCCTGCCTCTCGCTGGCGGGGCGGGGCGCGAACGGCGACCTGAAGCGGCTGATCGCGTACTCCTCCGTCGGCCACATGGGCTTCGTGCTGCTCGGCATCTCCACCATGACCCCGACCGGCGTCAACGGCGCCCTGTTCGCCAACATCGCCCACGGCCTCGTCACCGGCCTCCTGTTCTTCCTGGTGGGCGCGCTGAAGGACCGCACCGGCAGCACCGACCTCGACACCCTGGCCGCGCACGGCGGCGGCGCCCTCTACAGCCGGGCCCCGCGCCTCGGGGGGCTGCTCGCCTTCGGCGCGGTCGCCTCGCTCGGGCTGCCCGGACTCGCCGGGTTCTGGGGCGAGATGCTCGCCCTGTTCGGCGCGTTCCAGCCCGCCGCCGGGCTCAGCCGCGCCGCCTACCTCGTCTTCCTGGCGATCGGCGCCTTCGGCACCCTGCTGACCGCCGCGTACCTGCTGGTCGTGGTCCGCCGCGTCTGCATGGGCGACCCGCGCCAGGACCTGCCCGAACTCGCCGACGTACGCGGCTACGAGTTCGCCGCCTGGACCCCGCTCGTCGTCCTCACCGTCCTCGCCGGACTCTGGCCGAGGGCGCTGCTCGGCCTCAGCGACCCGGCCGTGCAGCAGCTCCTCGCAGGAGGCACCCGATGAGCGCCCTGGCCCAGTCCCTCGCCCAGGCCACAGCGGGGCACCTGGCCGGACCGGCGGCGGGCGCGCTGATCCAGTCCGTCGACTGGCTCGCCGTCGCCCCGCCCGTCATCGCCGCCGCCACGGCCCTCGCCGTGCTCGTCACCGACCTGTTCCTGCCCGAGCACCGCAAGCCCCTCCTGGGGTGGCTCTCCGTCGCGGGCCTGGCCGCCGCCGCGCTCATGCTGCTGCCCCTGCAGGACGGCGACCGCGCCACCTTCTGCCTGACCGGCGCCACGCGCGCGTGCAGCTACACCGCCGACCACTTCACGGTCGTCATCCAGTTCCTCGTGCTCGGCGGCGCCCTGCTCGCGGCCCTGCTGTCCGTGACCGGCGTCCAGGACGACCGGCGGCGCGTCCCGGCCGGAGAGTTCTGGTTCCTGCTGCTCTCGTCGGCGGCCGGCGCCGCCCTGCTGCCCGCCTCCCGCGACCTCGCCACCCTCGTCGTCGCCCTGGAGGTCGCCTCCCTGCCCGCCTTCGCCCTGGTCGGCATCCGGCACGGCGAGGCGCGCTCGGCCGAGGCCGCCCTGAAGTTCTTCCTCTCCTCGGTCACCGCCACCGCCGTCAGCCTGCTGGGCGTCAGCTTCGTCTACGCCGCCACCGGCACCCTGCACCTCACCGAGATCGCCCGGCGCCTGCCCCAGACCGACGGACAGCTCCACACCCTCGTACAGACCGGCGTCGTCCTCACCCTGGTCGGCTTCGCCTTCAAGACGGCCGCTGTGCCCTTCCACTTCTGGGTGCCCGAGACCTATGTGGGCGCGCCGCTCCCGGTCGCCGCCTACCTCTCGGTCGTCGGCAAGGCGGTCGGCTTCTCCGGCCTGATCCTCGTCACCGTGATCGCCTTCCCGTCGTACGCCGGCGTCTGGGGTCCCGCCCTCGCCGTCCTGGCCGCGCTCACCATGACCGCGGGCAACGCCGGCGCCCTGCGGCAGCGGGCCACGCGCGCGTACAGCGCCGTACGCCTGCTCGCCTGGTCCTCCATCGGCCAGGCCGGCTACCTCCTGGTCCCGGTCGCCGCCGCCGGCCACACCCGCGACGGCCGCCAGGCGATCGGCTCCACCGTCGCCTACGCCCTGATGTACGCCGCCGTGAACCTGGGCGCCTTCGCGGTGGCCGCCCTGGTGGGCCGTACCGAGCGGCTCAACCGGATCAGCGACTACCGGGGCCTGTACGCCACCAACCCCGTCACCGCCGTCCTGATGGCCTTCTTCCTGCTCTGCCTCGCCGGACTCCCGCCCGGCGTGATCGGGCTCTTCGCCAAGGTCACGGTGTTCTCCGCGGCCGTGGACGCCGGACTCGGCTGGCTCGCCGTGCTCATGGCCGTCAACGTCGTGGTCGCGCTCTACTACTACCTACGGTGGACGGCCCTGCTGTTCCGCGCCCCCGAGGGCGAGCCCGTACGACACCGCGTCCCGGCTCCGCTGACCGTCGCGCTCACCCTCACCGGAGCCGCCGGCGTGGTCCTCTCGGGCGCACCCCAGCTCGTGCTGCGCTTCGCCGCCACCTCCCTCTTCTGACGGCGTCCTAGCTCACACTCACTCGTACGGGTGTCCGCGCCACCGCGCCCACCTGGGAACTCGCGGCCGCCGCGTGGCGTTGAGCAGTGCGGGAAGGTCCACTGGACCGAAGGGTTCCCCCGCCGCACGACTTGGAGGGCCAGGGTGCACCGCCGGCACAACGGGCTCAAGACCGCAGTACTCCTCGGGGCACTGTCGGCGATCATCATCGTCATCGGCAGCTTCTTCGGCCGTACGGGGCTGATCGTCGCGGTCCTGGTGGCGCTCGGCACGAACGCGTACGCGTACTGGAACAGCGACAAGCTGGCCCTGCGCGCGATGCGGGCGCGCCCGGTGAGCGAGTTCGAGGCGCCCGAGCTGTACCGGATCGTGCGCGAGCTCTCCACCGAGGCCCGCCAGCCCATGCCCCGGCTGTACATCTCGCCCACGGAGGCGCCCAATGCCTTCGCCACCGGCCGCAACCCGCGCCACGCGGCAGTCTGCTGCACCGAGGGCATCCTGCGCCTGCTCGACCCGCGCGAGCTGCGCGGCGTCCTCGGCCATGAACTGAGCCACGTCTACAACCGCGACATCCTCATCTCGTCCGTCGCGGGCGCCCTCGCCTCGGTGATCATGTTCCTGGTCAACTTCGCGTGGCTGATCCCGGTCGGCCGCTCGGACGACGACGAGGGCCCCGGCCTGATCGGCATGCTGCTGACCATGCTCCTCGGCCCCCTCGCGGCCACCCTGATCCAGCTGGCCGTCAGCCGCTCCCGGGAGTACGAGGCGGACGCCTCTGGCGCCCAGCTCACCGGCGACCCGCTGGCCCTCGCCTCGGCGCTGCGCAAGCTGGAGGGAGGCACGCGGCAGCTCCCCCTGCCCCCTGAGCCGCGCATCGAGACCGCGAGCCACCTGATGATCGCCAACCCGTTCCGGCCCGGCCAGGGACTCTCGCGGATGTTCTCCACGCACCCGCCCATGGCCGAGCGGATCGCCCGACTGGAGAAGATGGCAGGTGGAAACCGGTGAAGACCCTACTGAACATCATCTGGCTGGTCCTGAGCGGCTTCTGGCTGTTCCTCGCCTACCTGCTCGCCGGTGTGCTGCTGTGCGTCACGATCATCGGCATCCCCTTCGGGGTCGCCGCCTTCCGTATCGGCGTCTACGCCCTGTGGCCCTTCGGGTACACCACGGTCGAGCGCCGGGAGGCGGGCGCGCCCTCGTGCGTCGGCAATGTGCTCTGGCTGGTGCTGGCGGGGTGGTGGCTGGCCCTGGCGCACATCACCACGGGCATCGCGCTGTGCCTGACGATCATCGGCATCCCGTTCGGCATCGCCAACTTCAAGCTGATCCCGGTCTCCCTGCTCCCGCTGGGCCGCGAGATCGTCCGCACGGAAGAGCCGTTCGGGGCGCGCGTCGCCTGACGGCAACCGGAACCCGCCCGCGCGGCGTCCTCGCAGGGGACAGTGCACACCGGCTTCTTACGGAGCGCGGGTGTGCGGAGGCGGCGCCGAAGGGCAGGTTCCTGGCATGGGCATTCTCGGTTGGATCATCCTGGGCCTGCTGGCCGGAGCCATCGCCAAGCTGCTGCTGCCTGGCCGCGACCCGGGCGGTTTCCTCGGCACGACCCTGATCGGCATCGCGGGCGCCTTCCTCGGCGGCTGGATCTCCTCGCGCTGGCTGGACCACCCGGTCTCCAAGCACTTCTACGACGGCGCGACATGGGCGGCGGCCATCGGCGGCTCCCTGGTCCTGCTGATCCTCTACCGGGTCGTCTTCGGCAATTCGCGGGACTGAGCGTCTCGCGCGGGCTCAGTCCTCGGAGCGCCGCTCGCTGCGATGCGTGCCGCGGGCCAGCTCCTGGAGGATCTCGTGCTCGGACCGCCGCGTCGTACGCGCCAGCGTGTGCAGCAACGCCGCACACAGGGCCGCCGTACCGTCCAGCAACGTCTCCGTCGCCCCCGGGTCCTCCTGGCGCCGCTCCTCCAGATACTCCGTCAGGAACTCGTCCCCGGAGACATAGGCAGTCATGAACTCGATACCGGTCCGGACACGGTCGTAGTCACTGCTCATGCGGGAACGATCGCACATGCCGGGCCCCGCCGCCGGGGAAGCGGGGGCGGGGCGGGTGCGCGGCCGTGGGTGCTACCGGTAGTTCACGAACTGGAGGGCGAAGTCGAAGTCCTTGCCCTTGAGCAGCGCGATGATGGTCTGGAGGTCGTCGCGGCTCTTGGAGCTGACGCGCAGTTCCTCGCCCTGGACCTGCGCCTTGACGCCCTTGGGGCCCTCGTCACGGATGATCTTCGCCACCTTCTTGGCGTTGTCCTGGGAGATGCCCTCCTCGATGGACGCGAAGATCTTGTACTCCTTGCCGGACAACTGGGGCTCGCCCGCGTCCAGCGCCTTCAGGGAGATGCCACGCTTGATCAGCTTGGACTCGAAGACGTCGAGCACCGCCTTGACCCGGTCCTCGGAGTTCGCCTCCATGAGGATCTTCTCGCCGGACCACGAGATCGAGGCGCCCACGCCCTTGAAGTCGTAGCGCTGCGAGATCTCCTTGGCGGTCTGGTTGAGGGCGTTGTCGACCTCCTGCCGCTCGACCTTCGAGACGATGTCGAAACTGGAGTCGGCCATGTCCTGTGGCTCCTTGCATCGGGGGCGGTACGCGTACGGACCGTGCGCCGGGGCGCCGGCCGCCGAGCCCGGCATCCAGCCGGACCGCATCCGCCCCAGCCTAGCCACCCGCGGACCCCGGGGACGGCGATCAACCGGGTGGCGAAGCACCCCCACGCATCAGGTATTGTTTACGTCGTTGCCAGGGAGCACCGCCGAGGCGGACCCCCTTCCAACAACCCCCGGCGGTGTGCCCGAGCGGCCAAAGGGAGCAGACTGTAAATCTGCCGGCTTAGCCTACCCAGGTTCGAACCCTGGCGCCGCCACACTGGGGAAAACCCCCTCCGACCAGCCTTCACGGCAGGCCGGAGGGGGTTTCTTTGTTGGGGTGATTCAGACGTGGTGCCTGGATGGGCGCCGATGAGGGGGGGCGAACGCGGTGGTCGGGCGTCGTCACCGCCGGGAAACCGACGTCGCATGGCCAGGCCAGCCTCAACTTGACCGATCGTGGCGTTCTCCGCCCAGGTCGATGCCCCGCGCGGGATCATGGCTCGTCGGATGACGTGACCATCATCCGGGAACTCGGGGGTCGACGATGGCCGGCGCCGTGCAGTGTCTGTTCGTCAGCTATGCCGACCGGGACCGAGCCTGGGCCGAGTGGGTTGGCCGGCAGCTCCAGCAGGCCGGGCACCAGGTCGAGCTGGACCGGTGGAGCTGGCGGACCGGAGACGACTTCGTCGAGAAGATGAACGCCGCTCTGGGCGCGGCGGACGCTGTGGTGGCCCTTTTCTCCAAGAGCTACTTCGCCCCGAAACGGTGGACGCGGGAGGAGTGGACGGCCAGCCTCGCGGTGCGGGGACGGCTCGTCCCGGTGGTGATCGAGCCGCTGAACGACGACGACATCCCCGTCATCCTGGCCGGGAGACTGCGCAAGGATCTCCACGGACTGGACGAGACCTCCGCTGCGGCCGCCCTGCTCGAAGCCGTTCAGGGTCCGTCACTTCCGGCTGGACCCTTCGCCTTTCCCGGCGCACCCGCCGCAGAAGCGGAGCCGGATGCCGGACGCCCAAGGCTACTTGGCGGCGTCGGCCTGCCCGAGGTCTGGAGCGTCCGCCGCCGCAACCCGGACTTCTCCGGGCGTGAAGACGCGTTGAGGCAGCTTCGCACGGGACTGGTGAGCGGGCACCCCGCGGTCATCCATGTCCTGCACGGCATGGGCGGGATCGGCAAGACCCAGATCGCCCTGGAGTACGCCCACCGGTTCGCCGGCCAGTACGACCTCGTGTGGTGGATCGACGCGGAGCAGGCCGACCAACTTCCCGTCCGTTACACCGAATTCGCCGACCGCCTCGGCATCGCCAAACCCGACGCAGGTACCGACGCCAACGCCCGCGCGCTCCTTCAGCACCTACGGACACGGCACCGCTGGCTCCTCATCCTCGACAACGCGGAACAGCCGGACCGGATCGCTCCCTGGCTCCCCGAGGGGCCGGGCCACGTACTCATCACCTCGCGTGATCCCGACTGGTCCGGGATCGCCCGTCACAGCAGTCTGGACGTGTTCACCCGCGCCGACTCCGTCACGTACCTCCGGACCCGGAGTCCGGCAATGACCGCCGAGCAGGCTGATCACCTGGCCGATGAACTCGGCGATCTTCCCTTGGCCCTTGCCCAAGCAGCGGGAGTTCTGCGCACCGGCATGTCCCTGGACCGCTACGAGCAACTTCTGAAGGCGGACACCGACCGCATGATGGCCGAGGGGACTGTCCGGGATCACCCGACGCCGCTGACGGCCACGATCAGAATCGCCGTGGCTCGACTGGCGGACGAGGAAAGTTCAGCTGCGATCGCTCTGCTCCGCATCGCGGCGTTCCTGGGGCTCGAGCCCATCCCCTTCGTCTGGTTGGAGACGGCCCGCCCTCGTCTGGTCACTGTTCCAGGTGATCCCGACGACCCCATGTGGCTCCGCGACGCTCTCCAGCACCTCGGCCGCCTCGGCCTGGTCCGCACGGACTTCGGCACGTTCCAGGTCCACCGCCTCACCCAGGCCGTCATCCGCGCTCAGACCCGTACTGGCCTGGCCGAAGCGGTTCGGCGGGACGCGACCACCGTCCTGACGTCCGTCGACCCCGGTGCCCCGGAATCCCCGACGGACCGGCCGATGTGGGCCGCCGGCGCCGAAGGGGGTCCGGGCACCGTCGGCGTTCTGACGTGCGGCCGGCATCTGGGGCATGCGAGTGCCGGCCTCGGCGAGTACGCCACAGCCCTGCCCGCCACCGAAGACACCTTGCCTCGTCGCCACGCCCTGGGTTAAGGCCGGCCCGACACCCTTCAGCCGGCCGGCGATCTCGCCGACACCCGCAGCAGTCCGGGGGCATACGCGAAAGCCCGGGAAGGCCGGCTCAAGGTGCCGTGAAAGGCGTACGCCAGAGGGTGTGTCATCAGCCGCGCTGCTCGTCCGGCCCGACTCGCGGGATCTTCTCCCGGGGCGACTGATCCGAAGTGCCGGGCGTTCAACTTGGCTTCGACCGCGACGAGTTCGGGGACAGAGAACGGCGCGGCACCCCCCGAGAGAAGTGCCGCGCCGTTCGTCAGCTGGTTCAGCGGCGGAAGTGGTCGTGGCCCCGGCCGTCGTGGTCGTGGTCGTGGCCGCGGTTGTCGTTGTCGCGGTCGTCGCGGCCCCAGTTGTCGCGACCCCAAGCGTCGCGACCACGGTCGTCGTCCCAGCGGTGGCCCCGCTCGCCCCACGACGCGCTGTCCACCACGCGGCGCTCGTCGTCGCGCAGGGTCGCGATGTCGCGGTGGTTGTCCCAGACGTAGTTGCGGCGGTCCTGGAACAGGTCGCGGTCCGTGTCGCGGCCGATGCCTGTGTGGACGCGGACGGTCTGGTAGCCGCCGAGGGTGAAGTCGCTGAACGTGTAGGTGACCCCGCGCCGGTCCTCCGTCAGCCTCCAGCCGTCGAGGTTCACCCGGTGGCGGGAGTTGTTGGTGATCTCCACCCACTCGTTGTTGAGGGAGCGGTTGGAGCCGTTGTCCCAGCCGGGGGAGTTGTACTGCACGTCGCTGATCTCGACGTTCTCGCGGTACGAGCGGTCCGCGGCGGAGGCCGGCAGGGCCGCCGCTCCGACCAGCGCTCCGGCAGCGAGAGCGGCGGCGGCCAGGCGACGGGCGGTCACGGAAGACGAAGCAGTCACAGGATCTCCTGCAAGATGCGGGCACACCCGGATACGGAGCCAGCCGTATGCGGAAGCGTGCGGTGTGCGGATGGCGACCTGCTGGCCGCGCACTCACCACTTTGACTGGATGCGGAGGAGATGTGGTGGATAAGTGAACCGTGTTACCGAGCGACCATGTTTCCGTTACTCTCGGCTGTAACGTCCATTCATAGTAATAATGCACCAAGTTGACACCCTGAAACCGGCAGCGCCCTTGTGATCACTGCGCAGAAGCGTTCTTTCGCCAGGTCACGCCACCCCGGCCAGCCCGGACGCGTCACCCGAAAGTGAGTAACAGCCCTGTCAGACCCGAAGGGCACACTGGCCCTCATGTCCCCCGTGCCATCCACGCCTTCGCGCCGCAGAACCTGTCCCGTGTGCCACCGCGAGATCGCCGTGGTCGCCGGCCGCTTCGCGCGCCACGACCCGCCCGCCGCGCGGGAGAGCCGGGAGATGGTGTCCTGCGCGGGCTCGCGGCAGCACGCCCAGCTCGGCGCCGCCCAGCCCACCCTGGACGGCTATGTCGTCCCCGACTTCCCCGGCCAGCTCCCGCTGTTCTGAGCCGTGCCGGCCGCTGAGCCCGCTGAGAACCTCTCAGCCCCCAGCCCCCCAGCCCCCCAGCCCCCTCAGTTCCCCGCGACCGCCTTCACCGCCACCGCGACCGGCGTCGACCCCTGGATCAGCTCCAGCGTCAGCCCCGCCGTCGACGAGGACTCCACCAGGTCCGCCAGCACGGCCGCCACGTCGTCCCGCGCGACCGGACCGCGCCCGGTGTGCGCCGCCAGCCTGACCAGCCCCGTGCCCGGCTCGTCCGTCAGCGAACCGGGGCGCAGGATCGTCCAGTCGAGGGCGTCCTGCGCGGTGACGTACGCGTCGGCCTCGCCCTTGGCCCGCTGGTAGATGTCGAAGGTGTCGTCGCCGGTGCGCGAGGGGTCCGCGCCCATCGAGGAGACCACCACGAACCGCCGGACCCCGGCCCGCACCGCCGCGTCCGCGAACAGCACCGCCGCGCCCTTGTCCACCGTCTCCTTGCGGGCGTTGCCGCTGGCCGGCCCGGCGCCCGCCGCGAACACGGCGGCGTCGGCACCCCGCAGCACCGCCGCGACCTCCTCCACCGGCGCGGACTCCAGGTCCAGCAGGACCGGGTCGGCACCGGCCGCACGCAGCTCCGCCGCCTGTTCCGGCTTGCGGATGATGCCCGCGACCTCCTCCCCGCGCGCCGAGAGCAACCGCTCCAGCCGCAGCGCGATCTGACCATGACCTCCAGCTATGACAATGCGCATGACTACGACCGTACGCCCGGCGCTCCCCGTCCGCCCCGCGAGCCCTCCCCGGCCGGGGAGCACCCCCCGAGGGACCACGGCGCACGACCGCGACCGAGGGCGCCCACGCGCGCCCACCCGTCCCACAGGAAGCTCAACTCCCGGCAGGCAAAGAGCTGTTACGACAGCTCCCCGCGCCCCCGCCCCTGCCGCGGCAGCCCCAGCTCCGCCTCGGCCGCCGAGCCGCAGTACTCCCGTACCGCGCTGGTCCGGGCCACCACCCGCCCCCGGTGCACGACGATCCGGCTGTACGCCAGCGACAGTGCCCCCGCCAGCTGGTCCCCGCGCACCGCGAGCAGCTCGGCCGGGAACCCCGCCTCCACCCGCACCTCCGGCAGCCCCAGCACCGCCCGCGCCGACGCGCTCACCGTGCCGTAGGCGTCCGCCGGGCGCATGCCGTGGCCGGAGGCGAGGAGGTACGCCGCCTCCAGCGGGTCGCCCCGGCCCACCGGGTTGGCCAGGTCCCGCAGGGCGCCGCTGCCCGCCGCGACCCGTACCCCGGCCGCGCGCAGCAGCCGTACCGGCGCGGTGCCCCGGCGGTCGGTGCCGGCGCAGCCGCCCTGGGGGAGGCAGACCACCGAGATCCCGGCCGCCGCCAGCCGGTCCGCGACGCGGTGCGCGGTCTCGGCGGGCAGCCGGGCGAGGGCCGCGCAGGGGCCGAGCGCCACGCCGGGACGCAGGCCCCCCGCCATCGCCGCGAACCGGGAGAGGCGGGCCGAGTCCGCCCCGTCGGTGTGCAGATCCACCGGGCAGCCCTGCTCGGCGGCCACCTCCAGCACCGCTTCCACATAGCCGACGGGGTCGGGGTCCAGGTCCGGGCAGCCGCCCACCACGGAGGCGCCCATCTTCATGGCGTCCCGCAGCATCGCCAGCCCGTCCGCGCCCGCGACCCCGGTCAGCAGCCTCGGCATCGCCACCGCGGTCAGCTCCGCGAGCCCGCGCAGCGAACGCCGGGCCTGGAGCACCGCCTCCAGCGCGCCGAGCCCCTGGACGTCGCCGACGCGCACCTGGGCCCTTACCGCCGTCGCGCCGTGCCCCAGCTGGAGCAGGGTCGCCTCGGTCACCCTGCGTCGCACGTCCTCGGGGTTGTCGGGGGCCGGGCCGGAGGACTCCGCGGTCAGGCAGGTGTCGCCGTGGGCGTGCGGCTCGGCCGGGGCCGGGAGCAGCAGGTAGCCGCGCAGGTCCAGCCGGGGCGCCCCGGCGCGGGCGGGGCCGCGGGCCAGGGTGCCCGCCGTGCCGACCGCCTCGATACGGCCGCCGCCCAGCCGTACGTCCACCGTCCGCCCGTCGGTGAGCCGCGCCCCGCACAGCACGAGGGCGCCCTGTTCTGGGGCGGGACGCGGGGGTTCCTGGCTGTCGGGCATCGGGCTCTCGGGCTCCAGAAGGGGCGGGGGATGGGGATCAAGATCACGCAGGGTGCCGAGCGTAGGGTCGGCGGCCGCGCGGACCATGGAGGAGGGCAATAGTCATACCGGCGTGGCACGAGGTGCTGGGCTGGTCGTGGGCCGGTCGCGGGCTGGTCGCGGGCGGTGCGGAAGCGGCTCGGGAGGCCCGGGAGACGGCCCGCGATGGGTGGCCGGATACGGATTTGGGCGATCGGCGGCGGACCGTGTAATGTCTTCCTCGCTCGCCCCAATAGCTCAGTCGGCAGAGCGTCTCCATGGTAAGGAGAAGGTCAACGGTTCGATTCCGTTTTGGGGCTCTGGTGTGAGAGGTCCCCGTCGAAAGGCGGGTTCCGATCTCATCAAAGCGGTGTAGCTCAGTCGGTAGAGCAAGCGGCTCATAATCGCTGTGTCACCGGTTCAAGTCCGGTCACCGCTACTGACAGTAGCCGATTGCGGGTTCGGTCCTTCGATCGGCTACTCTTTCTTGCGTTGAACTAGCCCATCCGTTCGTCCTAGGAGCACTCACGTGGCTGCCACCGACGTCCGCCCGAAGATCACGCTGGCCTGCGTGGAGTGCAAGGAGCGGAACTACATCACCAAGAAGAACCGGCGTAA
Organism: Streptomyces sp. NPDC058459; assembly: GCF_042721685.1. Lineage (NCBI taxonomy): Bacteria > Bacillati > Actinomycetota > Actinomycetes > Kitasatosporales > Streptomycetaceae > Streptomyces > Streptomyces sp. NPDC058459. The sequence goes on from NZ_JBHXLV010000019.1 coordinate 25,890, forward strand.
CAACCCGGATCGTCTGGAGATGAAGAAGCACTGCCCGCGTTGCAACGCGCACACCGCGCACCGCGAAACGCGATAAATCAGGCTCGTACCCGAGGCCGCCCCCAGCAGTATGGGGGGCGGCCTCGAGTCGTTTTCCCCGCAAGTCCCGCCATTCACTCCGCTAGACCAGGAGGTAACCGGGCCCATGGCGCTCGACCAGTCCTTCGTGGGGCGTACCTACCCGCCCACCGCGCCCTACGAGGTGGGCCGCGAGAAGATCCGTGAGTTCGCCGAGGCCGTCGGCGACACCAACCCGGCGTACACCGATCCGGAGATCTCCCGGGCTTACGGGCACGCCGATGTGATCGCCCCGCCCACCTTCGTGTTCTCCATCACCTTCCGTGCCGCCGGCCAGGTCGTCGAGGACCCCCAGCTCGGCCTGGACTACAGCCGCGTGGTGCACGGCGACCAGAAGTTCGCCTACACCCGCCCGGTGCGCGCCGGTGACCGGCTCACCGTCACCTCCACCATCGAGGCGATCAAGTCCATGGCGGGCAACGACATCCTGGACATCCGGGGTGAGGTGCACGACGAGTCCGGCGAACACGTGGTGACCGCCTGGACCAAGCTGGTCGCCCGCGCGGCCGAGGAGGTCTGAGCAGATGACCGCGAAGATCGCGTACGACGACGTCGAGGTCGGCACCGAACTCCCGGCCCGGACCTTCCCCGTGACCCGCGCCACGCTCGTGCGCTACGCGGGCGCCTCCGGGGACTTCAACCCCATCCACTGGAACGAGCGGTTCGCCAGGGAGGTGGGCCTGCCGGACGTCATCGCGCACGGCATGTTCACCATGGCCGAGGCGATCCGCGTCGTCACCGACTGGACCGGTGACCCGGCCGCGGTCGTGGAGTACGGCGTCCGCTTCACCAAGCCCGTCCCCGTGCCCGACGACGACAAGGGCGCGCTGATCGAGGTCTCGGCCAAGGTCGCGGCCAAGCTGGACGACAACACCGTCCGCGTCGACCTCACCGCCACCAGCGCCGGCCAGAAGGTGCTGGGCATGTCCCGGGCGGTCGTCCGGCTGGCCTGACCGACAGCGGCAGAGGCAAGGCAGAGGCAGCGGCCGAGGTAAGGGGCGTCCGGCAGTGGCGGGCGCCCCTTACCTTTTCCCGTGTCTCGTAGTCTTGCCCCCGTGCACGTACTCCACGACGCCCCCCTGGCCCCGCTGACCACCTTCCGGCTCGGCGGTCCCGCGACCCGGCTGGTCACCGCCACCACCGACGCCGAGGTGATCGACACCGTCCGCGCGGCCGACGACAGCGGCACCCCGCTGCTCGTCATCGGCGGCGGCTCCAACCTGGTCATCGGCGACAAGGGCTTCGACGGCACCGCCCTGCGCATCGCCACCCGGGGCGTCGAACTGCGCGGCACCACCCTGGAACTGGCCGCCGGCGAGGTCTGGACGGACGCCGTCGCCCGCACCGTCGAGGCCGGGCTCGCCGGGATCGAGTGGCTGGCCGGCATCCCCGGCTCGGCCGGCGCCACCCCGATCCAGAACGTCGGCGCGTACGGCCAGGAGGTCTCCGCCACCATCACCGAGGTGATCGCCTACGACCGCCGGACGGGCGAGACGGTCACGCTCAGCGGCGAGGAGTGCGCCTTCTCCTACCGGCACAGCCGCTTCAAGGCCGACCCCGAGCGCCACGTCGTGCTCCGCGTCCGCTTCGGCCTGGCGGACGCGGGGGGCCTGTCGGCGCCGGTCCGTTACGCGGAGACCGCGCGCGTCCTCGGTGTCGAGCCGGGCGAACGGGTACCGCTGGCCGACGCCCGCGAGACCGTGCTGAGGCTGCGCGCGGGCAAGGGCATGGTCCTCGACCCCGAGGACCACGACACCTGGTCCGCCGGGTCCTTCTTCACCAACCCGATCCTGGACGACGACCGGTTCACCGCGTTCCGGGACCGGGTGCGCGAGCGGCTCGGCGCGGACGCCGTACCGCCCGCTTACCCGGCGGGGGAGGGGCGCACGAAGACCTCCGCGGCCTGGCTGATCGACAAGGCCGGCTTCACCAAGGGCTACGGCACCGGGCCCGCCCGCATCTCCACCAAGCACACCCTGGCCCTCACCAACCGGGGCGAGGCCACCACCGAGGATCTGCTCGCCCTGGCCCGCGAGGTCGTCGCCGGGGTGCGGGACGTCTTCGGCGTGACCCTGGTCAACGAGCCGGTGACCATCGGCGTCAGCCTCTAGCCAGCCAGAGGCCCGACCAGTACGCCACCGGGAGGTCCGGCTAGTACGCCACCCCGATGCCCTGCCGGACCGTAGCCGGGTCACCGATCGTCGCCAGCATCGCGTGGGCCACGTCCGCGCGCCCGATGGTCCGGCCCGCGCGCGGGGAGCCGCCCACCACCGTGCGGTAGCGGCCGGTCAGAGGCCGGTCCAGCAGGCGCGGCGGGCGTACCGAGGTCCACTCGGCGGTGCTGCGGGCCAGCTCCGACTCCGTCTCGCGCAGATCGGCGTAGGTGTCCCTGAGGACTGCCGACACCACGGCCCGCAGCGCGCGGTCCAGCAGGCCGTCGTCCTCGGGGGCGGGGCCCACCGGGGCGGCGCTGACGATCACCAGCCGCCAGGTCCCCTCCGCCGCCATCGCGGCCAGCACCGCCCGCGTCAGCCGGGCGGTCACCCCCGCGTCCTTGCGGCTGCGCGCCCCCAGCCCCGACAGGACCGCGTCCCGGCCCGCCACGGCACCGCGCAGCGTGTGCGGATCGGACAGGTCGGCCCGGACCACGTGCAGCCGGTCCCCGGTGACGGTGAGCCGGGCGGGGTCCCGGACGACGGCCGTCACCTCGTGCCCCGCTTCCAGGGCCTGCCGGACGATCTCGCCGCCCACACCGCCGGTTGCGCCGAACACGGTCAGCCTCACGCGCTCACCGGCTCGGACAGCCACTCGTCCACGCCCGCGAGGAGACGCTCCTTCGTGTCCGCCGGCGCGGCCGAGCCGCGCACCGACTGCCGGGCCAGTTCGGCGAGTTCGGCGTCGGAGAAGGCGTGGTGGTGGCGGGCGATCTCGTACTGGGCGGCCAGCCGGGAGCCGAAGAGGAGGGGGTCGTCGGCGCCGAGGGCCAGCGGGACACCGCTCTCGAACAGAGTGCGCAGGGGGACGTCCTCGGGCTTCTCGTAGACGCCGAGGGCCACATTGGAGGCCGGACAGACCTCGCAGGTGATACCCCGGTCCGCGAGCCGCTTCAGCAGGCGCGGATCCTCCGCCGCGCGCACCCCGTGCCCGATCCGGGTGGCGTGCAGATCGTCCAGGCAGTCGCGCACCGACGCCGGGCCGGTCAGCTCGCCGCCGTGCGGCGCCGACAGCAGGCCGCCCTCGCGGGCGATGTGGAAGGCCCGGTCGAAGTCGCGGGCCAGGCCGCGCCGCTCGTCGTTGGAGAGGCCGAAGCCGACGACACCCCGGTCCGCGTACCGCACCGCCAGCCGGGCCAGGGTGCGCGCGTCCAGCGGGTGCTTCATCCGGTTCGCGGCCACCAGCACCCGCATCCCGAGCCCGGTCTCCCGGGAGGCGGTGTCCACCGCGTCCAGGATGATCTCCAGCGCCGGGATGAGACCGCCCAGCCGGGGAGCGTACGAGGTCGGGTCCACCTGGATCTCCAGCCAGCCCGAACCGTCCCGGACGTCTTCCTCGGCGGCCTCCCGGACCAGCCGCTGGATGTCCTCGGGCTCGCGCACGCACGAGCGCGCCGCGTCGTACAGCCGCTGGAAGCGGAACCAGCCGCGCTCGTCGGTGGCCCGCAGTTTCGGCGGTTCTCCGCTGGTCAGGGCCCCGATCAGCGCCTCGGGCAGCCGCACCCCGTACTTGTCCGCCAGCTCCAGGACGGTGGCGGGCCGCATCGAGCCGGTGAAGTGCAGATGCAGATGGGCCTTGGGAAGCTCCGAGAGATCACGTACACGCTCCATCCATAGATCCTGCCGCACCGGGACGCCACACCGGTAACCGGTTCCCCTCCGGTGGGCCTGCTCGTACACAGAAGCGGGCCGCCTCCCCTCAAGGAAGACGGCCCGTCGCTGGGAGGGGAACCTCAGTCCCGCGCCTCCGCCAGCAGCTTCTGCACCCGGCTGACGCCCTCGACCAGGTCCTCGTCACCCAGCGCGTACGAGAGCCGCAGGTAGCCCGGTGTGCCGAACGCCTCACCCGGGACGACCGCGACCTCGGCCTCCTCCAGGATGAGCGCGGCCAGCTCGACCGTGGTCTCCGGGCGCTTGCCCCGGATCTCCTTGCCCAGCAGGTCCTTCACCGCCGGGTAGACGTAGAAGGCGCCCTCGGGCTCGGGGCACAGCACGCCGTCGATCTCGTTCAGCATCCGCACGATCGTGCGGCGGCGTCGGTCGAACGCCTCGCGCATCTCCGCCACGGCCTTCAGGTCACCGGAGACGGCGGCCAGCGCGGCGACCTGCGCCACGTTGGAGACGTTGGAGGTGGCGTGCGACTGGAGGTTGGTCGCTGCCTTGACCACGTCCTTCGGGCCGATGACCCAGCCCACCCGCCAGCCGGTCATGGCGTACGTCTTGGCGACGCCGTTGACCACGACGCACTTGTCCCGCAGCTCGGGCAGGATCGCGGGGAGCGAGGTGAAGGTGGCGTCGCCGTAGACCAGGTGCTCGTAGATCTCGTCGGTCAGCACCCACAGGCCGTGCTCGACGGCCCAGCGGCCGATGGCCTCGGCCTCGGCCTCGCCGTAGACCGCGCCGGTCGGGTTGGACGGGGAGACGAAGAGGACGACCTTCGTCTTCTCCGTGCGCGCCGCCTCCAACTGCTCGACGGTGACGCGGTAGCCGGTCGTCTCGTCGGCCACGACCTCCACCGGGACACCGCCCGCGAGCCGGATCGACTCCGGGTACGTGGTCCAGTACGGGGCAGGGACGATGACCTCGTCGCCCGGGTCGAGGATCGCGGCGAACGCCTCGTAGATGGCCTGCTTGCCGCCGTTGGTCACCAGGATCTGGGAGGCGTCGACCTCGTAGCCCGAGTCCCGCAGGGTCTTCGCGGCGATGGCCGCCTTCAGCTCCGGCAGACCGCCGGCCGGGGTGTAGCGGTGGAACTTCGGGTTCCGGCAGGCCTCTACGGCCGCCTCGACGATGTAGTCCGGGGTCGGGAAGTCGGGTTCACCGGCGCCGAAGCCGATCACCGGACGCCCGGCGGCCTTGAGGGCCTTGGCCTTGGCGTCCACGGCGAGGGTGGCGGACTCGGAGATCGCGCCGACTCGGGCGGAGACCCGGCGCTCGGTGGGAGGGGTTGCAGCGCTCATACGCCCATCGTTCCAGACCGGAAACACGGCCGGCACACGGGTTTCACGGACTGAACGGCACCGGGCGGCCACCGGAACAAGGGTCCGAATCCCGGCCACGGCCAGGACGATCTTCCACACCGGGCTCCCGGCCGGGCACTTTCTGTTCGACGCCGGGCCGTGAAACACGTACACTCACACCTCGTTGGCCTCCAGCAGCCACCGCGTGAGCGCTCTCCACCGAGCGGTCGGGCGGATGCGGTAGGTTGGGGGACACCGAAGGGTCGTAGCTCAATTGGTAGAGCACCGGTCTCCAAAACCGGCGGTTGGGGGTTCAAGTCCCTCCGGCCCTGCTACACACACCGCCAGGATGTGTGCGCATGTACGTACAGCAATGCACCGCCGTGCGGCTCTGATTTCACCGGGCGCGGCACGGCCATGATTCCGGGATCAGGTGAGGACGCATGACGGACGCCGTGGGCTCCATCGACACGCCTGATGCCCAGGACGAGCTGTCGGACGACAAGAAGCCCCGCAAGGGCGGCAAGCGAGCCAAGAAGGGCCCGCTGAAGCGTCTTGCCACCTTCTACCGCCAGATCATCGCGGAACTCCGCAAGGTCGTCTGGCCGTCGCGCAATCAGCTGACGTCGTACACGACCGTCGTGATCGTCTTCGTCGTCATCATGATCGGCTTGGTCACCGTGATTGACTATGGCCTCAACCACGCGGCCAAGTACGTCTTCGGCTGAGCCGAGAGCGAAGGGCGCCGTGGTACCGGCGCCTTTTTCGCATGTTCCACCCCTATGTATCCAGGAAGAAGCAGCCATCGTGTCTGACCCGAACCTGAACGACGCCACCGAGCCTCGCCGTGAAACCGCCGAGGCGGTGGACGCCGAGCTCGACATCGTCGAGGGCGCGGACGAGCAGGACGAGTTCGAGGCTGCCGAGGCCCCGGCGGGCGAGCCCGCCGAAGAGGCCGCGCCGCACATCGACGGTGACGCCGAGGCCGTGGCCGAGGCCGAAGAGGACACCGAGGGTGTCGTCGGGACCGACGAGGCCGCCGAAGTCGTCGAAGCCACCGAGGCCGCCGAAGGCATCGATGCCGACGAGGCCACCGAGGCCGTCGAGGCCGTCGAGGAAGAGCCCGCCGAGCCGGTCGACCCCGTCGCCGCACTCCGCGAGGAGCTGCGCACGCTGCCCGGCGAGTGGTACGTCATCCACACCTACGCGGGTTACGAGAACCGCGTGAAGACGAACCTGGAGCAGCGCGCCGTCTCGCTGAACGTCGAGGACTACATCTTCCAGGCCGAGGTGCCGCAGGAAGAGGTCGTCCAGATCAAGAACGGCGACCGCAAGACGATCAAGCAGAACAAGCTGCCGGGTTACGTCCTGGTCCGCATGGACCTGACGAACGAGTCCTGGGGCGTCGTCCGCAACACCCCCGGTGTCACCGGCTTCGTGGGCAACGCCTACGACCCGTACCCGCTGACCCTGGACGAGATCGTCAAGATGCTCGCCCCGGAGGCCGAGGAGAAGGCCGCCCGCGAGGCCGCCGAGGCCGAGGGCAAGCCGGTGCCGCAGCGCAAGGTCGAGGTCCAGGTGCTGGACTTCGAGGTCGGCGACTCGGTCACCGTCACCGACGGCCCCTTCGCCACCCTCCAGGCCACGATCAACGAGATCAACGCCGACTCGAAGAAGGTCAAGGGTCTGGTGGAGATCTTCGGTCGCGAGACCCCGGTCGAGCTGAGCTTCGACCAGATCCAGAAGAACTAGTTCCTCGTAACCGGTTCCCGCTGGAATCACTCTCTTCCGAACAGGTCAGACGGGCTGTCACAGCTTGTCTGACCTGCTCGGTTTTCAGCCGCACAGTTATACCCGCTATCGTTGTGCGGTATGCCTGCGTCCGGGTGCTTCCCGGAGTTGGGCATGGACCCGAATCGAAAGGACCCGGAGAGCTATGCCTCCCAAGAAGAAGAAGGTCACGGGGCTTATCAAGCTCCAGATCAACGCCGGTGCGGCGAACCCGGCCCCGCCGGTCGGCCCCGCGCTCGGTCAGCACGGCGTCAACATCATGGAGTTCTGCAAGGCCTACAACGCCGCGACCGAGTCGCAGCGTGGCTGGGTCATCCCGGTGGAGATCACGGTCTACGAGGACCGCTCCTTCACCTTCGTGACCAAGACCCCGCCGGCCGCGAAGATGATCCTCAAGGCCGCTGGTGTCGAGAAGGGCTCGGGCGAGCCGCACAAGACCAAGGTCGCCAAGATCACCGAGGCGCAGGTACGCGAGATCGCCACGACCAAGCTGCCCGACCTCAACGCCAACGACCTGGACGCCGCGTCGAAGATCATCGCCGGCACCGCCCGTTCCATGGGCATCACGGTCGAGGGCTGAACACCCACCCCGTAGTCATGCGGCCGTAGCCGGTCGCACGTGGCAGGGCCCGCTCGGCCCGTACCACGACTCCTTTCAGAACACACAGGAGCAGTTGTGAGCAAGCGCAGCAAGGCTCTCCGCGCTGCGGACGCCAAGGTCGACCGGGAGAAGCTCTACGCCCCGCTCGAGGCCGTCCGTCTCGCCAAGGAGACCTCCACGACCAAGTTCGACGGCACCGTCGAGGTCGCCTTCCGCCTGGGTGTCGACCCGCGCAAGGCCGACCAGATGGTCCGTGGCACCGTGAACCTCCCGCACGGCACCGGTAAGACCGCCCGGGTCCTGGTCTTCGCGACCGGTGACCGTGCTGAGGCCGCGCTCGCCGCGGGCGCCGACATCGTCGGCTCCGACGAGCTGATCGACGAGGTCGCGAAGGGCCGTCTGGACTTCGACGCCGTCGTCGCCACCCCGGACCTGATGGGCAAGGTCGGCCGCCTCGGCCGCGTCCTCGGCCCGCGTGGTCTGATGCCGAACCCGAAGACCGGCACCGTGACCCCGGACGTGGCCAAGGCCGTGACCGAGATCAAGGGCGGCAAGATCGAGTTTCGCGTCGACAAGCACTCGAACCTGCACTTCATCATCGGCAAGACGTCGTTCGACGACGAGAAGCTGGTGGAGAACTACGGCGCCGCGCTGGAGGAGATCCTCCGTCTGAAGCCGTCCGCCGCCAAGGGCCGCTACATCAAGAAGGCCGCCATCAGCACCACGATCGGCCCCGGCATCCTGGTGGACCAGAACCGCACCCGCAACCTCCTCGTCGCGGAGGACCCGGCCGCCGTCTGAGCCCAGCTCAGCGGGCAGCCGCGTCGGCGACGTATGACGCAGGTCGAGGACCCCGCACCCCTTCCGGGTGCGGGGTCCTCCCCTTGTTCCCCCCCTCGTCCCCCCTTTCCCTCCCGGTCACGCGGGCCGCTGGGTTACGGTGCGGGCAGGCGCGTCCAGGGGTGTACAGGGTGGGGGACCGGATGAGAAGCACGACCGTCCGCCGGCTGGGGTACGTGGCGACGGCGCTCGCCGCGCTCGGTCCGCTGGCCGCCTGCGGCGACACCCCGGGCGGCGGAGGCGGGGGCGGCTCGCTCGCGGCACTGCGCTCCGCCGAACGGTCCACCGACCGCGCAGAGTCGGTCCGCGTCCGCTCCACGCTCAGCTACGGCAAGGCCCTCTCCCTGTCCTCCTACGGCGCCCTGCGCTGGGACGACGGCGTCACCGGCCACCTCACCATCCGCTACACCGGCGGCACCCTCGCCGCCGCCATGCGCAAGGCCGGCACCTCCTCCCTGAGGGCCCGCTATCTGCCGGATGCCTACTACGCGCGCATGAGCGACACCTTCGCCCGCCGGGCCGGCGGCCGGCACTGGATCAGATACGCGTACGCCGACCTCGCCCGAGGCGGCGACGGCCTGGGGATGTATCTGAAGGACCAGATGAGCAACACCACCCCCAACCAGTCGGTGAAGATGCTGCTGGCCTCCGGGGACGTGCGCAGGGTCGGCGCCGAGCGGGTCCACGGCACCGTGGCCACCCACTACCGGGGCCGGGTCCGCGTGGCCGCCCTGGCGGGCCGGGACAGCGGTCTCAGCGCCCGCGAGCTGGCCGCCCTCAAGCGCCAGCTGGACCAGGCCGAGGTCAGCACGGAGACCGTCGATCTCTGGATCGACCATCGGAACCTGCTGGTCAAGAAGGTCGAGCGGGCCGACACCGCACAGGGCAGCCTGGTCAGTACCGCCCACTACCGCGACTACGGTGTCCGTATCGCCGCGAAGGCGCCGCCGGCCGCCGACACCCAGGACTTCACGAGGCTGGCGCGCTCCGGAGGCATCGGCGGCGCCCGCTGAGTACCCCGGGACGGAGTCCGCCACGACCGGATTTGCCCGACGGCGCCCGCGTCCCGTATTCTCCTCGAGAAGCCAAAGACCGCTGGTCGTTGCCGCACGCTCACCTGAGGGTGTGGTGGCCGAAGGACCTACTGCAAAGTGGGCGACCCGCGCAGGTGTCAGTGGAAGAACTCCCGGAGCAGACGCGTCCACGCGTAGGTGTCCGGTCGAGTCCGCCCCGTGCGCCTGCGCCGGGGCGTTTCGTTTTTCCTAGTCCTCCTTCGGGTCCGCGCGGTCAGAATCACCCGGAAGGAGGCCGAGGCTCTATGGCGAGGCCCGACAAGGCTGCCGCAGTGGCCGAGTTGACGGAAGCGTTCCGCAACTCCAACGCTGCCGTGCTTACCGAGTACCGCGGTCTCACCGTGGCGCAGGTCAAGAACCTGCGCCGGTCGCTCGGTGAGAACGCCAAGTACGCCGTGGTGAAGAACACGCTGACCAAGATCGCGGCCAACGAGGCCGGGATCACCACGCTGGACGACCTGTTCAACGGTCCGACGGCTGTCGCCTTCGTCACCGGTGACCCGGTGGAGTCGGCGAAGGGTCTCCGTGACTTCGCCAAGGACAACCCGAATCTCGTCATCAAGGGCGGTGTCCTTGACGGTAAGGCGCTGTCCGCCGACGAGATCAAGAAGCTTGCGGACCTCGAGTCCCGCGAGGTTCTGCTCAGCAAGCTGGCCGGTGCCTTCAAGGGCAAGCAGTCCCAGGCTGCTCAGCTCTTCCAGGCGCTGCCCTCGAAGCTCGTCCGCACCGTGGACGCGCTCCGTGCCAAGCAGGCCGAGCAGGGCGGTGCCGAGTAATTCGGCTCGCTTTCTGACTCTCGCCGCATGACGCGGCCGGGGTCGCAGCGGGCCTGAGTACGCCCGCCACATCCAGTACATCCGGCACCCGCCGATCGAGTGGAAGGACCGCCATCATGGCGAAGCTCACCCAGGACGAGCTGCTTGCCCAGTTCGAGGAGATGACCCTCATCGAGCTCTCCGAGTTCGTGAAGGCCTTCGAGGAGAAGTTCGACGTCACCGCCGCCGCCGCGGTCGCCGTCGCCGGCCCCGCCGCCCCCGGCGCCCCGGTCGAGGCCGCTGAGGAGCAGGACGAGTTCGACGTCGTCCTCACCGGCGCCGGCGAGAAGAAGATCCAGGTCATCAAGGTCGTGCGCGAGCTGACCTCCCTGGGTCTGAAGGAGGCCAAGGACCTCGTCGACGGCGCCCCGAAGCCGGTCCTCGAGAAGGTCGCCAAGGAGGCCGCGGAGAAGGCCGCCGAGGCCCTCAAGGGCGCCGGCGCCTCCGTCGAGGTCAAGTAACACCTCACGGGGTTCCGCGAACCTCATGCGCGCGACGACGGCCCGCTGAGGCTGTAACGCGAGCGTACCGAAGAGCGATCATCCATCCGGGTGGTCGCTCTTCGGCGTCTTCGGGGTGCGACCACGGTTGCCTTGCACTCGTCGTGGCGAGGGGTATGGTGATCTTCGCTGTGTGTCCGGAGGGCCCCGTTCCGGCTGGGGGGCCTTGACGAACCGCACGCAGCGCGCAATTCTCAGGACGCGTCGTCACAACGATCCGAATCCGAGGCATGGATCGACGGCGAAGAGGGCAGGATCATCCTGCGTCGAGGGCAAGCATGCCGAGGGCGTCAAAGACGAGGGCGTTGAGGAAAACGAGGGTCTCCAAAACCCGCACTGGACATCAGTGTGCCAAGTGGCTACACTGACCCTTTGCGCTGCCTGTTAGCTGTCCCCTGCCCGTCACCAGGGGTCTGCTCTCACCCGAGCACCGACGACCGAACTTCCCCGAGCTGGGGTTTCCCGTCGTGAGCCCGGGAGAGGGACCGGTACGCGCGTAGTGAGTCCGAGCCCTCGGAAGGACCCCCTCTTGGCCGCCTCGCGCACTGCCTCGACCGCGAATACGAACAACGGCGCCAGCACCGCCCCGCTGCGCATCTCCTTTGCAAAGATCAAGGAGCCCCTCGAGGTTCCGAACCTTCTTGCGCTCCAGACCGAGAGCTTCGACTGGCTGCTCGGCAACGACGCCTGGAAGGCTCGCGTCGAGAAGGCCCTCGAGAACGGCCAGGACGTTCCGACCAAGTCCGGCCTCGAAGAGATCTTCGAGGAGATCTCGCCGATCGAGGACTTCTCCGGGTCGATGTCGCTGACCTTCCGCGACCACCGCTTCGAGCCGCCGAAGAACTCCATCGACGAGTGCAAGGACCGCGACTTCACGTACGCCGCGCCGCTCTTCGTCACCGCCGAGTTCACCAACAACGAGACCGGCGAGATCAAGTCCCAGACCGTCTTCATGGGCGACTTCCCGCTCATGACGAACAAGGGCACCTTCGTCATCAACGGCACCGAGCGTGTCGTGGTGTCGCAGCTGGTCCGCTCGCCGGGTGTCTACTTCGACTCGTCCATCGACAAGACGTCCGACAAGGACATCTTCTCCTCCAAGATCATCCCGTCCCGGGGTGCCTGGCTGGAGATGGAGATCGACAAGCGCGACATGGTCGGTGTCCGCATCGACCGCAAGCGCAAGCAGTCGGTCACCGTACTGCTGAAGGCGCTCGGCTGGACCACCGAGCAGATCCTCGAGGAGTTCGGCGAGTACGAGTCCATGCGCGCCACCCTGGAGAAGGACCACACCCAGGGCCAGGACGACGCGCTGCTCGACATCTACCGCAAGCTGCGTCCGGGCGAGCCCCCCACGCGTGAGGCCGCGCAGACGCTGCTCGAGAACCTCTACTTCAACCCCAAGCGCTACGACCTGGCCAAGGTCGGCCGCTACAAGGTCAACAAGAAGCTGGGTGCGGACGCTCCGCTGGACGCGGGCGTCCTGACCGTCGAGGACATCATCTCGACGATCAAGTACCTGGTGAAGCTGCACGCCGGTGAGACCGAGACGGTCGGCGACAGCGGTCAGTCGATCGTCGTCGAGACCGACGACATCGACCACTTCGGCAACCGTCGCCTGCGCAGCGTCGGCGAGCTGATCCAGAACCAGGTCCGTACGGGTCTCGCCCGTATGGAGCGGGTCGTGCGTGAGCGCATGACCACCCAGGACGTCGAGGCGATCACGCCGCAGACCCTGATCAACATCCGGCCGGTCGTCGCCTCCATCAAGGAGTTCTTCGGCACCAGCCAGCTGTCGCAGTTCATGGACCAGAACAACCCGCTGTCGGGTCTCACCCACAAGCGCCGTCTGTCGGCGCTCGGTCCGGGTGGTCTCTCCCGTGAGCGGGCCGGCTTCGAGGTCCGTGACGTGCACCCCTCGCACTACGGCCGCATGTGCCCGATCGAGACGCCCGAAGGCCCGAACATCGGTCTGATCGGCTCGCTCGCCTCCTACGGCCGGGTCAACGCGTTCGGCTTCGTCGAGACCCCGTACCGCAAGGTCGTCGAAGGCCAGGTCAGCGACGAGGTGGACTACCTGACCGCCGACGAGGAGGACCGCTTCGTCATCGCGCAGGCCAACGCCACGCTCAGCGACGACATGCGCTTCGAAGAGGCCCGCGTCCTGGTCCGCCGTCGTGGCGGCGAGGTCGACTACGTCCCCGGTGACGAGGTCGACTACATGGACGTCTCGCCGCGCCAGATGGTGTCGGTCGCGACCGCCATGATCCCGTTCCTGGAGCACGACGACGCCAACCGTGCCCTCATGGGCGCGAACATGATGCGCCAGGCCGTGCCGCTCATCAAGAGCGAGGCCCCGCTCGTCGGCACCGGCATGGAGTACCGCTCCGCCGTCGACGCCGGCGACGTGGTCAAGGCCACCAAGGCGGGTGTGGTCCAGGAGGTCTCCGCGGACTACGTCACCACGGCCAACGACGACGGCACGTACATCACGTACCGCCTGCACAAGTTCTCCCGGTCCAACCAGGGAACGTCGGTCAACCAGAAGGTCATCGTCAACGAGGGCGACCTGATCGTAGAAGGCCAGGTCCTGGCCGACGGTCCGGCCACCGAGAACGGCGAGATGGCCCTGGGCAAGAACCTGCTCGTGGCGTTCATGCCGTGGGAGGGCCACAACTACGAGGACGCGATCATCCTGTCGCAGCGCCTCGTGCAGGACGACGTCCTCTCCTCGATCCACATCGAGGAGCACGAGGTCGACGCCCGTGACACCAAGCTCGGCCCCGAGGAGATCACGCGGGACATCCCGAACGTCTCCGAGGAGGTCCTGGCCGACCTGGACGAGCGCGGCATCATCCGTATCGGCGCCGAGGTCACCGCGGGCGACATCCTCGTCGGCAAGGTCACGCCCAAGGGTGAGACCGAGCTGACGCCCGAGGAGCGCCTGCTCCGCGCGATCTTCGGTGAGAAGGCCCGTGAGGTCCGCGACACCTCGCTGAAGGTGCCGCACGGCGAGACCGGCAAGATCATCGGTGTCCGCGTCTTCGACCGCGAAGAGGGCGACGAACTGCCGCCGGGCGTGAACCAGCTGGTCCGCGTCTACGTCGCGCAGAAGCGCAAGATCACCGACGGTGACAAGCTCGCCGGCCGGCACGGCAACAAGGGTGTCATCTCCAAGATCCTGCCGATCGAGGACATGCCGTTCCTGGAGGACGGCACCCCGGTCGACATCATCCTGAACCCGCTGGGTGTCCCGTCCCGGATGAACCCGGGACAGGTCCTGGAGATCCACCTCGGCTGGCTCGCCAGCCGTGGCTGGGACGTCTCCGGCCTCGGGGACGAGTGGGCCGAGCGCCTCCAGGTGATCGGCGCCGACCAGGTCGACCCCGGCACCAACGTCGCCACCCCGGTGTTCGACGGTGCGCGCGAGGACGAGCTGGCGGGTCTGCTCCAGCACACCATCCCGAACCGGGACGGTGAGCGCATGGTGCAGCCGACCGGCAAGGCGCGGCTCTTCGACGGCCGCTCCGGTGAGCCGTTCCCGGACCCGATCTCCATCGGCTACATGTACATCCTCAAGCTGCACCACCTGGTCGACGACAAGCTGCACGCCCGCTCGACCGGTCCGTACTCGATGATCACCCAGCAGCCGCTGGGTGGTAAGGCTCAGTTCGGTGGCCAGCGCTTCGGTGAGATGGAGGTGTGGGCGCTCGAGGCTTACGGCGCCGCCTACGCCCTCCAGGAGCTGCTGACCATCAAGTCCGACGACGTCACCGGCCGCGTGAAGGTCTACGAGGCCATCGTCAAGGGCGAGAACATCCCCGAGCCCGGCATCCCCGAGTCCTTCAAGGTGCTCATCAAGGAGATGCAGTCCCTGTGCCTCAACGTGGAGGTGCTGTCCTCGGACGGCATGTCCATCGAGATGCGCGACACCGACGAGGACGTCTTCCGCGCAGCGGAGGAGCTCGGTATCGACCTGTCCCGGCGCGAGCCGAGCAGCGTCGAAGAGGTCTGACGGGAGTCCGGTACGGGGGCTCGGTCCCGCAAGGAACCGATCCCCGGCCGGCCCCAGGACCCCCGTTTCAGACCCCATGACTTACAACCCTGAGAGGGATTGACGCATAGTGCTCGACGTCAACTTCTTCGACGAGCTCCGGATCGGTCTGGCCACCGCTGACGACATCCGTCAGTGGAGCCACGGCGAGGTCAAGAAGCCGGAGACCATCAACTACCGCACGCTCAAGCCCGAGAAGGACGGACTCTTCTGCGAGAAGATCTTCGGTCCGACCCGGGACTGGGAGTGCTACTGCGGCAAGTACAAGCGCGTCCGCTTCAAGGGCATCATCTGCGAGCGCTGTGGCGTCGAGGTCACTCGCGCCAAGGTGCGCCGTGAGCGGATGGGCCACATCGAGCTTGCCGCCCCCGTGACCCACATCTGGTACTTCAAGGGCGTTCCGTCGCGGCTGGGCTACCTGCTCGACCTCGCCCCGAAGGACCTCGAGAAGGTCATCTACTTCGCCGCGTACATGATCACGTTCGTCGATGACGAGCGTCGTCAGCGCGACCTGCCGTCGCTGGAGGCTCACGTCTCCGTCGAGCGCCAGCAGATCGAGAACCGCCGCGACTCCGACCTGGAGGCCCGCGCCAAGAAGCTCGAGACCGACCTGGCCGAGCTGGAGGCCGAGGGCGCCAAGGCCGATGTGCGCCGCAAGGTGCGCGAGGGTGCCGAGCGCGAGATGAAGCAGCTGCGCGACCGCGCGCAGCGCGAGATCGACCGTCTCGACGAGGTGTGGAGCCGCTTCAAGAACCTCAAGGTCCAGGACCTGGAGGGCGACGAGCTGCTCTACCGCGAGCTGCGTGACCGCTTCGGCACGTACTTCGACGGCTCGATGGGTGCCGCGGCGCTGCAGAAGCGCCTGGAGTCCTTCGACCTCGAGGAGGAGGCCGAGCGTCTCCGCGAGATCATCCGCACCGGCAAGGGCCAGAAGAAGACCCGTGCGCTCAAGCGCCTCAAGGTCGTCTCCGCGTTCCTCCAGACCAGCAACAGCCCCAAGGGCATGGTGCTCGACTGCGTGCCGGTCATCCCGCCGGACCTGCGTCCGATGGTGCAGCTCGACGGTGGCCGCTTCGCGACCTCCGACCTGAACGACCTGTACCGCCGTGTCATCAACCGCAACAACCGCCTGAAGCGGCTTCTCGACCTCGGCGCGCCCGAGATCATCGTGAACAACGAGAAGCGCATGCTCCAGGAGGCCGTGGACGCGCTCTTCGACAACGGTCGTCGTGGCCGCCCGGTCACCGGTCCCGGCAACCGCCCGCTGAAGTCCCTGAGCGACATGCTCAAGGGCAAGCAGGGCCGTTTCCGTCAGAACCTGCTCGGCAAGCGAGTCGACTACTCGGCGCGTTCCGTCATCGTCGTCGGCCCGCAGCTCAAGCTGCACCAGTGCGGTCTGCCCAAGGCCATGGCGCTGGAGCTCTTCAAGCCGTTCGTGATGAAGCGCCTGGTCGACCTGAACCACGCGCAGAACATCAAGAGCGCCAAGCGCATGGTGGAGCGCGGCCGTACCGTCGTGTACGACGTCCTCGAAGAGGTCATCGCCGAGCACCCGGTGCTGCTGAACCGTGCTCCCACCCTGCACCGCCTGGGCATCCAGGCCTTCGAGCCGCAGCTGGTCGAGGGCAAGGCCATCCAGATCCACCCGCTCGTCTGCACCGCGTTCAACGCGGACTTCGACGGTGACCAGATGGCCGTGCACCTGCCGCTGTCGGCGGAGGCGCAGGCCGAGGCCCGCATCCTGATGCTGTCCTCGAACAACATCCTCAAGCCCGCCGACGGCCGTCCGGTGACGATGCCGACCCAGGACATGGTCCTCGGTCTGTTCTTCCTCACCACCGACGGCGAACTGCGTGACACCAAGGGCGAGGGCCGCGCGTTCGGCTCCACGGCCGAGGCGATCATGGCGTTCGACGCCGGCGAGCTGGCGTTGCAGTCGCCGGTCGACATCCGCTTCCCGGTGGGCACCATCCCGCCGCGTGGCTGGACGCCGCCGGCGCGCGAGGAGGGCGAGCCCGAGTACCAGACGGGCGACACCTTCCGGCTGCGCACCACCCTGGGCCGCGCGCTCTTCAACGAGCTGCTGCCCGAGGACTACCCGTTCGTGGACTACTCGGTGGGCAAGAAGCAGCTCTCCGAGATCGTCAACGACCTGGCCGAGCGCTACCCCAAGGTCATCGTGGCGGCGACGCTCGACAACCTGAAGGCGGCGGGCTTCTACTGGGCGACCCGTTCCGGTGTCACCGTGGCCATCTCCGACGTCGTCGTTCCCGAGGCGAAGAAGGAGATCGTCAAGGGCTACGAGGCACAGGACGAGAAGGTCCAGAAGCAGTACGAGCGCGGTCTGATCACCAAGGAAGAGCGCACTCAGGAGCTCATCGCGATCTGGACCAAGGCGACCAACGAGGTCGCCGAGGCGATGAACGCGAACTTCCCCAAGACCAACCCCATCTTCATGATGGTCGACTCGGGTGCCCGAGGAAACATGATGCAGATGCGGCAGATCGCCGGTATGCGTGGTCTGGTGTCGAACGCCAAGAACGAGACCATCCCGCGTCCGATCAAGGCGTCCTTCCGTGAGGGCCTGTCCGTGCTGGAGTACTTCATCTCCACCCACGGTGCCCGTAAGGGTCTGGCGGACACCGCCCTGCGTACCGCCGACTCGGGTTACCTCACCCGTCGTCTGGTGGACGTCTCGCAGGACGTCATCATCCGCGAGGAGGACTGCGGCACCGAGCGCGGCCTCAAGCTGTCGATCGCCGAGCGCGGCGCCGACGGTGTGCTGCGCAAGGCGGACAACGTCGAGACGTCCGTGTACGCGCGCTGCCTCGCCGAGGACATCGTCGTCGACGGCAAGGTGCTCGCCCCGGCGGGCGTCGACCTCGGTGACGTCCTCATCGACCAGCTGGTCAAGGCCGGCGTCGAGGAGGTCAAGACCCGCTCGGTCCTGACCTGCGAGTCCGCCGTCGGTACCTGCGCGATGTGCTACGGCCGCTCGCTGGCCACCGGCAAGCTGGTCGACATCGGTGAGGCGGTCGGCATCATCGCCGCCCAGTCCATCGGTGAGCCCGGTACCCAGCTGACGATGCGTACCTTCCACACCGGTGGTGTGGCCGGTGACGACATCACCCAGGGTCTGCCCCGAGTGGTCGAGCTGTTCGAGGCCCGTACCCCGAAGGGTGTCGCCCCGATCTCCGAGGCCAGCGGCCGCGTGCGGATCGAGGAGACCGAGAAGACCAAGAAGCTCGTCGTGACCCCGGACGACGGCAGCGACGAGACGCCGTTCCCGATCTCCAAGCGTGCCAAGGTCCTGGTCCGCGAGGGCGAGCACGTCGAGGTGGGCCAGCAGCTCACCGTGGGTGCCACCAACCCGCACGACGTGCTGCGCATCCTGGGTCAGCGTGCCGTCCAGGTCCACCTGGTCGGCGAGGTCCAGAAGGTCTACAACTCGCAGGGTGTGTCGATCCACGACAAGCACATCGAGATCATCATCCGGCAGATGCTCCGCCGTGTGACGATCATCGAGTCGGGCGACGCCGAGCTGCTGCCCGGCGAGCTGGTCGAGCGCTCGAAGTTCGAGACCGAGAACCGTCGTGTGGTCCAGGAGAACGGTCACCCCGCCTCCGGCCGTCCGCAGCTGATGGGTATCACCAAGGCGTCGCTGGCGACCGAGTCGTGGCTGTCCGCGGCCTCCTTCCAGGAGACGACCAGGGTCCTGACGGACGCGGCGATCAACGCCAAGTCCGACTCCCTGATCGGCCTCAAGGAGAACGTCATCATCGGTAAGCTCATCCCGGCCGGTACGGGTCTGTCCCGCTACCGCAACATCCGGGTCGAGCCGACCGAGGAGGCCAAGGCCGCGATGTACTCGGCCGTCGGCTACGACGACATCGACTACTCGCCGTTCGGCGCGGGCTCCGGCCAGGCCGTTCCGCTGGAGGACTACGACTACGGTCCGTACAACCAGTAGGCGGGCAGCCGAAAGGCGCTCGAACCGAAGGGCGGCATCCTCCCCGGGGTGCCGCCCTTCGGCGTTTTCCCCTCGCACGGCGGACATTTGGGCGCATGATGGAAGAACCCCGGTCGGGGGTTCGGGAGGTGCTCCGTGTCGCAGCCGTCGTGGCAGCAGTCGTCGCAGCCGTCGCAGTCGTCGCGGCCGCCGGCGTGGCCTGTGGCCCCCTTCTCCGGCTTCTCCGGTCCTTTCGTGCCCCAGCACCCCGTGCCCTGGCCGGCACCGCCCCGGGGCACGGGCGGCGCGGCCGCGTTCATGCTGGCGTCGCACGCCGAGCGGGACCGCGCCGTGGACGTGCTGCGCGCCGGGTTCGCCGAAGGGCGCCTGGAGAAGGAGGAGTTCGACCTGAGGGTGGGCCGGGTGTTCGCCGCCCGCACGGTCGGCGAGCTGGCGCTGGTGGTGGCCGACCTCCCGCAGGGGCCGGCGCCGCTACGGGCGGCCCTGACGCCCGTACCGCAGGTGTTTCTGCCCACACCGCGGCCGGCTGCCAACGGCAAGGCGGTGGGTTCGGCGGTGTGCGGGCTGCTGTGCCTGCTGACCGCCGGGCTCACCGGAATCCCGGCGGTGGTGCTGGGGCACACCGCGCGGGCGGAGATCCGCCGTACCGGCGAGGACGGGGACGGACTGGCCCTGACCGGCCTGGTTCTCGGCTGGCTGTCCGCCGGCGGCTGGGCGCTGTTCTGGCTGCTGCTGATCGCGGTGGGCGTGCTGGACCGATGACGGGAGCGTGGCGCCGTGTGTGCGCTACGTGAAATCGAAGATCGTCAGTGGCGTCGTGACTTGACATGCTCTGTCCGCCACGGGTGGCCGCCTCGCATTTGTTTTGACCGAAGTCCGTGCGGTAGGTACGCTCAGACCTTGTGCCTGGGGTGTGCCCTGGCTCCCGTGTGTGCTTCTCACCGCACGGCGAGCCGTCAGCGGCCACCGAGATCCGCGCTCTTCCCTTTGCGGCGGGAGTCCGCGGGTCCGACACACCCGACCGCGTGGGTCGGCAATGTTCCAGGTTAGCTTCACCATTCGGCACACAGAAACCGGAGAAGTAGTGCCTACGATCCAGCAGCTGGTCCGCAAGGGCCGGCAGGACAAGGTCGAGAAGAACAAGACGCCCGCACTCGAGGGTTCGCCCCAGCGTCGTGGCGTCTGCACGCGTGTGTTCACGACCACCCCGAAGAAGCCGAACTCGGCCCTGCGTAAGGTCGCGCGTGTGCGTCTGACCAGCGGCATCGAGGTCACGGCCTACATCCCGGGTGAGGGACACAACCTGCAGGAGCACTCCATCGTGCTCGTGCGCGGCGGCCGTGTGAAGGACCTGCCGGGTGTTCGTTACAAGATCATCCGCGGCTCGCTCGACACCCAGGGTGTCAAGAACCGCAAGCAGGCCCGCAGCCGCTACGGCGCCAAGAAGGAGAAGTAAGAATGCCTCGTAAGGGCCCCGCCCCGAAGCGCCCGGTCATCATCGACCCGGTCTACGGTTCTCCTCTGGTGACCTCCCTCATCAACAAGGTACTGCTGAACGGCAAGCGCTCCACCGCCGAGCGCATCGTCTACGGCGCCATGGAGGGTCTGCGTGAGAAGACGGGCAACGACCCGATCATCACGCTGAAGCGCGCGCTGGAGAACATCAAGCCGACCCTCGAGGTCAAGTCCCGCCGCGTCGGCGGTGCGACGTACCAGGTGCCGATCGAGGTCAAGCCCGGTCGCGCCAACACGCTCGCGCTGCGCTGGCTCGTCGGTTACTCCCGCGCCCGTCGCGAGAAGACGATGACCGAGCGTCTGCTCAACGAGCTTCTCGACGCTTCGAACGGCCTCGGTGCGGCCGTCAAGAAGCGCGAGGACACGCACAAGATGGCCGAGTCCAACAAGGCCTTCGCGCACTACCGCTGGTAGTCGCTACCCACATCGAGACCGAGAGAAGACCGAAGCCTTATGGCTACCACTTCACTTGACCTGGCCAGGGTCCGCAACATCGGGATCATGGCCCACATCGACGCGGGCAAGACGACCACCACCGAGCGGATCCTGTTCTACACCGGTGTGTCGTACAAGATCGGTGAGGTCCACGACGGCGCCGCCACCATGGACTGGATGGAGCAGGAGCAGGAGCGTGGCATCACGATCACCTCTGCTGCCACCACCTGTCACTGGCCCCTTGAGGGCAGCGACTACACCATCAACATCATCGACACCCCGGGTCACGTCGACTTCACCGTCGAGGTGGAGCGTTCCCTCCGGGTGCTCGACGGTGCCGTGACGGTGTTCGACGGTGTCGCCGGTGTGGAGCCGCAGTCCGAGACGGTGTGGCGTCAGGCCGACCGCTACGGCGTGCCGCGTATCTGCTTCGTCAACAAGCTGGACCGTACCGGCGCCGAGTTCCACCGCTGCGTGGACATGATCAAGGAGCGCCTCGGCGCCGTCCCGATCGTCATGCAGCTCCCGATCGGTGCCGAGATGGACTTCCAGGGCGTCGTGGACCTCGTCCGCATGAAGGCGCTCGTGTGGTCCGCCGAGGCGGCCAAGGGCGAGATGTACGACGTCGTCGACATCCCGGCCACGCATGTCGAGGCCGCCGAGGAGTACCGCGGCAAGCTGGTCGAGACCGTCGCCGAGCACGACGACGAGATCATGGAGCTGTTCCTGGAGGGCCAGGAGCCCACCGAGGAGCAGCTCTACGCCGCGATCCGCCGCATCACCATCGCGTCCGGCAAGTCCGACGGCGTCACGGTCACCCCGGTGTTCTGCGGCACCGCGTTCAAGAACAAGGGCGTCCAGCCCCTGCTCGACGCGGTCGTGCGCTACCTGCCGACCCCGCTCGACGTCGAGGCCATCGAGGGCCACGACGTCAAGGACCCCGAGGTCGTCGTCAAGCGCAAGCCGTCCGAGGACGAGCCGCTGTCGGCGCTGGCGTTCAAGATCATGAGCGACCCGCACCTCGGCAAGCTCACCTTCGTCCGGGTCTACTCGGGCCGCCTGGAGTCCGGCACCTCGGTGCTGAACTCCGTCAAGGGCAAGAAGGAGCGCATCGGCAAGATCTACCGCATGCACGCCAACAAGCGTGAGGAGATCGAGTCGGTGGGCGCCGGTGACATCGTCGCCGTCATGGGCCTGAAGCAGACCACCACCGGTGAGACGCTGTCCGACGACAAGAACCCGGTGATCCTGGAGTCCATGGACTTCCCGGCGCCGGTCATCCAGGTCGCCATCGAGCCCAAGTCCAAGGGTGACCAGGAGAAGCTGGGTGTCGCCATCCAGCGTCTCGCGGAGGAGGACCCCTCCTTCCAGGTCCACTCGGACGAGGAGACCGGCCAGACCATCATCGGTGGCATGGGCGAGCTGCACCTCGAGGTGCTGGTCGACCGTATGCGCCGTGAGTTCAAGGTCGAGGCCAACGTCGGCAAGCCGCAGGTCGCCTACCGCGAGACGATCCGCAAGGCCGTCGAGCGCGTGGACTACACCCACAAGAAGCAGACCGGTGGTACCGGTCAGTTCGCCAAGGTGCAGATCGCGATCGAGCCGATCGAGGGCGGCGACGCCTCGTACGAGTTCGTGAACAAGGTCACCGGTGGCCGCATCCCGAAGGAGTACATCCCTTCGGTGGACGCCGGCGCGCAGGAGGCCATGCAGTTCGGCATCCTGGCCGGCTACGAGATGACGGGCGTCCGCGTCATTCTTCTCGACGGTGGCTACCACGAGGTCGACTCCTCCGAGCTCGCCTTCAAGATCGCCGGTTCGCAGGCCTTCAAGGAGGCCGCGCGCAAGGCGTCCCCCGTGCTCCTGGAGCCGATGATGGCCGTCGAGGTCACCACGCCCGAGGACTACATGGGCGAGGTCATCGGCGACATCAACTCCCGCCGTGGCCAGATCCAGGCCATGGAGGAGCGGGCCGGTGCCCGCGTCGTGAAGGGCCTCGTGCCCCTCTCGGAGATGTTCGGCTACGTCGGAGACCTCCGCAGCAAGACCTCGGGTCGCGCAAGCTACTCGATGCAGTTCGACTCCTACGCCGAGGTTCCGCGGAACGTCGCCGAGGAGATCATCGCGAAGGCCAAGGGCGAGTAACGCACCCCGTTCGCACGCTTTAGGCTTGACACCGACCGCCAGGGTCGGACCACGCGGAAAGACCCTGGCGGGCGGCATCCCAGCAAAGATCACCTGGCGCCGATGAGTAAGGCGTACCAGAACCACTCCACAGGAGGACCCAGTGGCGAAGGCGAAGTTCGAGCGGACTAAGCCGCACGTCAACATCGGCACCATCGGTCACATCGACCACGGTAAGACGACCCTCACGGCCGCCATTACCAAGGTGCTGCACGACGCGTACCCGGACCTGAACGAGGCCTCGGCCTTCGACCAGATCGACAAGGCTCCCGAGGAGCGCCAGCGCGGTATCACGATCTCGATCGCGCACGTCGAGTACCAGACCGAGACGCGTCACTACGCCCACGTCGACTGCCCCGGTCACGCGGACTACATCAAGAACATGATCACCGGTGCCGCGCAGATGGACGGCGCCATCCTCGTGGTCGCCGCCACCGACGGCCCGATGCCGCAGACCAAGGAGCACGTGCTCCTGGCCCGCCAGGTCGGCGTTCCGTACATCGTCGTCGCCCTGAACAAGGCCGACATGGTGGACGACGAGGAGATCCTGGAGCTCGTCGAGCTCGAGGTCCGCGAGCTGCTCTCCGAGTACGAGTTCCCGGGCGACGACCTGCCGGTCGTCAAGGTCTCGGCGCTCAAGGCGCTCGAGGGCGACAAGGAGTGGGGCAACACCGTCCTCGACCTGATGAAGGCCGTCGACGAGAACATCCCGCAGCCCGAGCGTGACGTCGACAAGCCGTTCCTGATGCCGATCGAGGACGTCTTCACGATCACCGGTCGTGGCACCGTCGTCACCGGCCGCATCGAGCGTGGTGTCCTCAAGGTCAACGAGACCGTCGACATCGTCGGTATCAAGCAGGACAAGACCACCACCACGGTCACCGGCATCGAGATGTTCCGCAAGCTGCTCGACGAGGGCCAGGCCGGTGAGAACGTCGGTCTGCTGCTCCGCGGCATCAAGCGCGAGGACGTCGAGCGCGGCCAGGTCATCATCAAGCCCGGTTCGGTCACCCCGCACACCGAGTTCGAGGCCCAGGCCTACATCCTGTCCAAGGACGAGGGTGGCCGCCACACGCCGTTCTTCAACAACTACCGCCCGCAGTTCTACTTCCGCACCACGGACGTGACCGGCGTCGTGACCCTCCCCGAGGGCACCGAGATGGTCATGCCGGGCGACAACACCGAGATGACCGTTACGCTCATCCAGCCCGTCGCCATGGAAGAGGGCCTGAAGTTCGCCATCCGCGAGGGTGGCCGCACGGTGGGCGCCGGCCAGGTCATCAAGATCGTCAAGTAAGTACCGCTTGCTTGAGGGTCGTTGACCGACCCGGAGAGGCCCGCACGACACAAGTC